>CAVKQP010000082.1:0-8517 GCA_963658165.1 Clostridium sp. CAG:302
GTGTCAGCCTTGCTTCGGGCACACGTTTGCTGCGGCATCGCAACCCATATAGCGATGCCTATGAAGCACCATATGTTACGGAAGTGTGTGTTCATGGTTTTGCTACACTACCTTTACGGGCATTTCTACCGCCATGTGTCGGTGGAAACGCCGCCACCAATCATTCCTTTACTCGTGTTTTGCAGCCAGAATAGCCTCTGCCTTTTCCAGATCGCTGGGTGTGTCGATGCCCACCGTCTCTATGTCTGTGAGTCCCACTTTGATGCGGTAGCCGTTTTGTAACCATCTGAGCTGTTCAAGACTTTCAGCCTTTTCGAGTGAAGACTGTGGCAATTGGGTTAGTTCGGCAAGCACTTCACGGCGATAGGCATACAGTCCGATGTGCTTCAAGAAAGGATAATGCGAAAGCCAATCGGCTTGTTCTACGCCTCTCACAAAGGGTATCACGCTGCGGCTGAAATACATGGCGTATCCGTTATTGTCGAGCACAATCTTGGGCGAATTGGGGTTGAGCACGGCTTCCATGGTCTCGAAGGGTTTTCCAAGCGTAGCTATCTGGGTGGTGGGCGTGTCGAAACACCGGCACACCGTCTCTATCTGCGAGCGCTGGATAAATGGTTCATCACCCTGCACATTAACAATCACGTCTGCCTGACACCCCAGTTTCTCTACCGCTTCCTCAATGCGGTCGGTGCCGCTCTTGTGGTCGGTGCGGGTCATCACCGCCTTGCCGCCAAACGAAACAACCGTTGAGAATATGCGCTCATCGTCGGTTGCCACATAGGCATCGTCGAGAACGCTTGCCACTTGTTCATAGACACGCTGGATGACGGGCTTTCCGCCCAATAGTGCCAAGGGCTTTCCCGGGAAACGCGAGGATGCGTAGCGGGCTGGTATAATACCTGTAAAATTCATAGTTTCTATCATTAATCGCAGCAAAATTAATGAATATCTCGGAAAATAGCTAAATTTTGAGGGGACAATGTAAATGGTATGGAAAATAATTATTACTTTTGGAGGTGAATTTATAAAATCAGAAACATAACGTGAAGAACAACTTAATACTTTTCTTTTTACTCCTATTTCCTACCGTAACCTTCGCCCAGAAGATCACGCTCGGCTCGTGCATCACGCGCGATGGAGCACAGTATAAAGGGCAAATGGCTGCTGGAAAGCCACACGGAAAGGGACAAGCCGTCTTTAAAAATGGTGACGTTTATGAAGGCGAATACGTGAAAGGCCGCCGCCAAGGCTATGGCATTTATACTTTCTCCGACGGTGAGAAATATGAAGGACAATGGTTTCAAGACCAGCAACACGGAAAGGGCACCTATTACTTTGCCAATAACAACAAATATGTAGGCTTGTGGTTCCGCGACTATCAGCAGGGACATGGCGTGATGTATTATTATAATGGTGACAAATATGAGGGCGACTGGTTTCAGGACCATCGCAATGGTCACGGGAAATACACGTTTGCCAGCGGCGCATACTACAACGGTCTTTGGCTCAACGACAAGAAAGAAGGCAAAGGCGTGTTTGATTGGGGCGACGGCACCACCTATGACGGCATGTGGAAAGACAACCAACGTTCGGGAAAAGGGGTGAACCGCTATGCCGACGGAGATGTCTACACTGGTGAATGGCTCAATGATATACAAAACGGAAAGGGCATCTATAAGTTTCAAAACGGCGACATCTATGAAGGAGACTACGTGCAGGGCGAACGCACAGGCATGGGTATCTTTAAATATCAGAACGGCGACCGCTACACGGGACACTTCAGCGAGGGTGACAAAGAAGGACAAGGCACACTCGTATGGAAGAATGGAGACGTCTATGAAGGCAGTTGGAAGGACGACAAACAGAACGGATACGGCAAGCTAACCAAGAAGAACGGTGACGTGTATGACGGACATTTCAAGAACGGCGTCATCGATGGCGAGGTGATAGTGCACTATGCCGATGGCAGTAAGTTTAAGGGCTCCTATCGCAACGGTAAACCTCACGGGGCTGCTATCGAGGAGAACAAAGACGGCAAACGCTTTGAAGGCTCCTATGTAGACGGCGAGAAAGACGGCAAATTTGTAGAGAAAGACCGCAATGGACAAATCATAGCACGCGGTACTTATAATATGGGCTATCGCCAACAAGACTGAAAACAACAAACATACATAAACTAATAAAACATTAATTGTCATGATTATCGACACTATTGAAAATCTCAAGAAGTACGAAAGTGTTAACCCCTTGTTTAAAGAGGTAGTGAAATTTATCAGTGAAAACGACCTGAACAGTTTGGAAGCAGGCAAGCACTATATCGTGGACAAAGACTTGTTTGTCAATATCACCGATGCAAAGGGTCGCGGCAAGGAAGCTGCCACACTCGAAACCCACAAGAACATGATCGACATCCAGATTCCTCTCGATGGCAATGAAACTTTCGGCTATACCCCAACGGAAGATCTGCCAGAGTTGGAATATAATGCAGAGAAAGACATCACGAAGTATGGCGACCTGATGGCGCAGAGCTACATCACTTGTCGTCCCGGTATGATGGCCATCTTCTTCCCACAAGACGGTCACGCACCTTGCATCTCTGACAAGGAAAGCATACACAAGGCTATCTTCAAAGTGAAGGTGTTCTAAACTTACTCAAGGCGCAGGAACAAGCGGTTCCGCCGCTTGCCTCCCGCGCCTGTACTTTCTACACATAATCACCCCTAAAGAATCAACATTTAAAACAAAGCTACTATGGTCGCAAAGAAGACAAACGCACAAAAGGCGGCAGCAAAGAAGGCAGCCAAAACCCAACATATCGGACTGGTGAAGAACGACGGTTATCTCGAGCCCTATGAGGATGCCATCAAGGGACGCCATGATCACGCCCTGTGGAAGATAAGTCAATTGACCCGAGGCGGCAAGAAGACGCTTGCCGACTTTGCAAATGGCCATGAATACTACGGTCTGCACAAGACCGCCCGAGGATGGGTGTTCCGTGAATGGGCACCCAATGCCACCGCCCTCTACTTAGTGGGCGACTTCAACAACTGGACAGAAGACCCGAAATATCAAGCCAAACGCATTGAGGGAACGGGCAATTGGGAGTTGAAGATGGGCAACCGCGCCATGAAGCACGGCGACCTTTTCAAGATGCATGTCTATTGGGACGGCGGTCATGGCGAGCGTATCCCGGCATGGGCACAACGCGTTGTGCAGGACGAACAGACCAAGATATTCTCTGCACAAGTGTGGAATCCAGAAACACCCTATGTGTGGAAGAAAAAGAAATTCCGCCCCGTCACCTCGCCATTGCTCATCTACGAATGTCATATCGGTATGGCGCAAGATGCGGAGAAGGTGGGTACGTATGACGAATTCCGCGAGCGCGTGTTGCCACGAGTCATCGCCGACGGATACAACTGCATCCAAATCATGGCGATACAAGAGCATCCTTACTATGGATCTTTTGGTTATCACGTGAGTAGCTTCTTCGCTCCGTCATCACGTTTCGGCACTCCCGAACAACTGAAAGCGCTCATCGATGAGGCTCATCAGCAGGGTGTCGCTGTGATTATGGACATTGTGCATAGTCACGCAGTGAAGAATGAAATCGAAGGATTGGGCAATTTGGCAGGCGATCCTAACCAGTATTTTTATCCTGGCGACCGACATGAGCATCCCGCTTGGGACAGTCTTTGTTTTGATTACGGCAAGGATGAGGTGATACATTTCTTGTTGTCCAACTGCAAGTATTGGCAAGAGGAATATCATTTCGATGGTTTCCGATTTGACGGTGTCACATCTATGCTTTATTATAGCCACGGACTGGGTGAGGCTTTCACCAACTACGGCGACTATTTCAACGGACATGAAGACGACAACGCCATCTGTTACCTCACGCTTGCCAACAAGTTGATACACGAGGTGAACCCTCACGCCATTACCATAGCGGAAGAGGTGAGTGGCATGCCGGGCTTGGCAGCTAAGTTTGAAGACGGTGGCTACGGGTTCAACTACCGCATGGCGATGAACATACCCGACTTCTGGATTAAGACCATAAAGGAATTGCCCGATGAGCAATGGAAGCCGAGCAGCATCTTCTGGGAGGTGAAGAACCGACGTTCTGACGAGAAGACCATCAGCTACTGTGAGAGTCACGACCAGGCACTGGTGGGCGACAAGACCATTATCTTCCGTCTCATTGATGCCGACATGTATTGGCACTTCAAGCGAGGCGACGAGAATGACACTGTGCATCGGGGCATAGCCCTCCACAAGATGATACGTCTTGTGACGGCGGCGGCAATCAACGGAGGTTATCTCAACTTCATGGGAAATGAGTTTGGACACCCCGAGTGGATAGACTTCCCCCGTGAAGGCAACGGATGGAGCCACAAATATGCACGCAGACAGTGGAATCTTGTGGACAATCCCGACCTTGACTACCATTATCTCGGTGATTTCGACAAGGCGATGCTAAGTGTCATTAAGAGCGAGAAGAACTTTAACCGTACGCCAGTGCAAGAGATTTGGCATAACGACGGCGATCAAATACTCGCCTTCATGCGGGGTGACCTCATCTTTGTGTTCAACTTCAATCCTGTGAAGTCGTTTGCCGACTATGGCTTCCTCGTGCCTACAGGTGCCTACGACGTGGTGCTCAATACCGATGCAGTGGAATTTGGCGGCAACGGATTGGCGGATGACAAGGTGATGCACCTCACGAACTATGATGCGCTCTATATAGACCAACATAAAGAATGGCTTAAACTCTATATACCCGCCCGCTCTGCGGTGGTATTGAAACGTAACTGAAATGTCTAATAAATCAATACGCGCAAACATCAGCACCACAACTGTTAAGGTTGTGAGTGCTGTTGTTTTCTGTACGTTCACCTTTTTATATTTATATTTATATCAGGCTGACCTGCTCTATATGGGCCAGCACATCTTGTCTGATGGCGCTACCTCCTATAATTCCTTGGTGGGTGCGTTGCTCATAACCCTTGTGTTACAACTTCTACAGATGGTCATCATTGGGGTTATGCGTGTGTCTCATTCGGCGATAGCCCTCACGTGGTTTCCTTCATTCCTCATCTTGACCGTCATCACAGACATCAGTACCAGCATGGAAACCAATTTCAGCTTTGGCAGTTGGCTATGGATGGTTCCCTTTTTACTTGCCATATGGTTTGGCGTGACATGGACTATCACCAAGGCGGAAAACTTTGACACCCGCTTGTCGGCACACCCCTTGTTGTCGCGACAGATGTGGGTGAATAGTCTTGCTATGCTTTTGATGATGCTTTTCACCTGCACTTGGAGCAACGGTAACGACGTGCTCCACTATCGTTTGCAGACAGAACGGTGCATACGCAATGGGGATTACGAGGCAGCACTCAACTGTGGAAAGCGCGCCATGGCAAATGATAGCAGTTTGACAATGCTTCGAGCCTATGCTTTGTCGTGCGAGGGACGGCTGGCAGATAGTTTGTTTATCTATCCTGTGTGTGGCGGTAGTCGAATGCTTCTGCCCGACGGAACAACCACCAAGAGCATGACCATTCCTGCGCAACAGATTCGTAAGCACTACCGACAGCGCAAGAGTCAGGTGGACTATGGGTTGATGTCGCTCTTGCTCGACAAGAAAATCGACTTGTTTGCGCGCCAAGTGCGCCGCTATTATCCGCTCGACACGACAATGCCGAGGCACTATCGCGAAGCATTAGTGCTCTATACGCACATGCGCAGCAACCCTGTGGTCATCTATCACGAACCGGTGATGGATGCCGACTACAAGGATATGACCGACCTGATGCGTCAGGCTCACAATGCTGCCGAGCGCGAGAGCTTGGTGCGCGACGCCTATGGCAACACCTATTGGTGCTATTATTTTTATACAAAGAAATAACATTCGTATACGACAAAAGGTTCTGGGACAAGTGCTTGTCTGCCAGAACCTTTTGTCGTATATGGGTGCTGAGTGTGTCAGAGTACAGGGGCGAGCAGGTGGGCAAACCATCCTACAAACCGCTTCCAAGGCGAACGGAACCGTTTCCAACTTTTCGGGGTGAGAAGAAAAGAGTCTTGCTTGTCACGTTCAAACATATCGCTCAGTTCCTTGGTCGTGCAGGGGTCGATGATGATCGCATTCTCTTCATAGTCAAAGCGCAGGCTTCTTGAATTGAGGTTGGCACTGCCCACGGTGCAGAATTTGCCGTCTACCATAATGATCTTGGTGTGGTGAAAGCCCGGTTCATACATCCACACGTTCACTCCACGCTTCATGAGCTTGTGCACATTATAGAAAACGCAGTCGGGTGTGAGTGGGATGTCGCTATGTGTCGACACCATCACATCAACTTTCACGCCTCTTTTCACCGCCTTGCGCAGTGCTTTCTTGAGGTTATGATTCAGTGTGAGGTAGGGGTTGACGAGGCGTATGCTGTCATGGGCAGCGTTGATGGCATCCACATAGAAGCGTCTGATAATCTTGTTGGATGTCTTTGGCTCGCGGTTGATGATACCTATCATCTTCGTTCCTGCCGTTGCCGTTGTGTCCGTCTTGAGTCCTGTGAAGTAGTCGGGCGTGCGGTATCCACGGAAATATTGTGCACCGTGAATGTCTTGCTTGGTCACTTTCTTCCACATATTGAGGAAGATGTGTTGCAGGGTATTTACTTCTTCACCCTCTATGCGGCAGTGCATGTCGCGCCAAGACCCTACTTGCTCTGTGCCGTTGATGTAATAATCGGCCACGTTCATACCGCCCGTGTAGGCTATTTTGCCATCGATGACCACGATTTTTCGGTGATCTCTGTGGAACACATGGTTTATCCACGGGAAGCGTAACGGGTCGAACTCATAGATTTCTATGCCTCTTTCACGCAGTTCCTTGATGTGCCGACGGCGCAAGGGACGGTTGTTGGAATCGTTGCCGAAGCCATCAAACAAGGCGCGCACTTCCACTCCTTCCTTGCTTTTGGCGGCCAAGAGGTCGAAAAGTGCGTTGGCAATCGAGTCGTTGCGGAAGTTGAAATATTCAAGATGCACACTTGAACGGGCCTCTCGGATGGCTTTGAACATATCGTCAAACTTCTCCTGTCCGTTCATGAGCAACGTGACGCTATTGTCGTGCGAGAAGTTTACACCCTCGCTGCGCATCTTACTGACAATCAAAGAGTCGCTGGTCTGTGCGGTTGTCGCAACGCTGGCAGCCAGAGTGATTGCCGCTATTATGTATCGCATCATCCTTTTCTTTGTTTTCTCAGGATTATACCATACATGAATAGTGGTCGACCACACCCAACAAATGGCGCTCTTTGTCTACGACAAGCACAGAGTGAATCTTGTATTTGTGCATGATTTGTTGTATCTGCGCTATTTTCATGTCGGGTTGAACGAGCTTTGGCGTGCGGGTCATGATGTCGTCCACGGTCTTGTTGAAGAATTCTGCCTGCCATTTCTCCATGGCACGGCGGATGTCACCGTCTGTGATAAGACCGATTACCTTGCCGTCTTCGAGTGATACACCCAGTCCGAGCTTGCCCTTGCTCACATGGATGATTGCCTCACCGAGGTGCATCTCCTTGGGAATGATGGGAAGATCGTCGGTGCGCATCACGTCTTCAGCGGTAGTTAGCAACCGTTTTCCCAACTCACCACCGGGGTGGAACTGGGCGAAATCGCGTGGCTTGAAGTCGCGCACTGTCATCAGTGCCACTGCCAAAGCATCGCCCATGGCAAGGGCAGCAGTAGTGCTGCTGGTAGGAGCAAGGTTGAGCGGACATGCTTCGCGCTCCACTTTGACCGTGATATGAGCTTCCGAATATTTGGCAAGAAGCGACTGTGGATTGCCTGTCATAGATATAATAGGTACGCACATGTGGTGCAATTGCGGCACAAAACGCAGTAATTCGTCGGTCTGACCGCTGTTGCTCAAGGCGAGCACCACATCATCCGATGTCATGACCCCCAAGTTGCCATGATAGATGTCGAGCGGATTGGTGAAGAAAGCAGGTGTGCCAGTGCTCGAAAGCGTGGCTGCAATCTTGGCTCCAACATTTCCGCTTTTGCCCACACCTGTGACAATAACCTTGCCTTTACATTCATACATCATCCTCACCGCCTTGTTGAAGTTGTCGTCCAACTGCGGTATGAGATCTGCCACAGCTTGTGCCTCTTCTTTTAGACACTGGATGGCACAGTGTTTTACATGGGATAGTCTTTGTTCTATTTCGTTCATGGGTGTTCTAAGATTATTCTTCCAAAAGTTTTCCAATAAGGTTGTCAAGTTTCGAAAGCTCGAGCATGTTGGCGGCATCGCTCAGTCCTTGGTCAGGATTTGGGTGTACTTCAAAGAAATAACCCGTGGCTCCGAATGCCTTAGCCGCCATTGCCATAGCGGGAACAAAGCGTCGGTCGCCTCCTGTCTTGCCGTCGCCACCACCGGGACGCTGCACGCTGTGGGTGCAATCCATGATGACTCGTGGCACGATGTCGAGCATATCGGGG
>CAVKQP010000083.1:0-8442 GCA_963658165.1 Clostridium sp. CAG:302
CTCTGAAATGCTTACTTGCCAAGCATTCTTTCTGCGGATATTTCACAAAGAAATGCTCTATGGAGTCAGCAGCCTGGGTGCCTTGAAGATTCTGATAGGCTTGGAAATCGCGGAAACGCGCGGCATTGCCGTTAGGGAACAAACGATATAATTCGTTCTTGATAGAATCTGCTTTTGCCGTATTCTTCGCCTTGAAACGATATTCGCTCTCAAACGTGGTGAGGAGAAACTCGTTGTTTGGGAACTGCTCCTTCGCCATATTGAAGAAGTGATCGATGGCTTGACCATAGTGTTCACCAGCCATGAGTTCAATGTTCTTCAGATAGAGATCGATGAAGTCGGGCATACGGTCTTGATAGTTCTGCACTTCCTTGTTTAGCCACATCATCTCTGCCTCATCTGAGATGCAGAAGTTGGAGAAATAGTTGGTCACTGGGAAATACTTCGGGCAACGGAAGGTGGCAAACGCAGCATAGCCGCCTGGCAATGCCGTACCATCGGGTTTGCTGGTCATGTAGACATAGCCTCCATTCTCGTCATTGTTGTCAACCGCCCGGTTATTGATGTCACCGGCACGCATCAAAAGGGCGAAGAAAGCACAATCGGAAGGCAACTGATATGCGCCTTTCCACTGGTTCTTACCCGTTTTCTGCAGCGTCACATCGTCTACCGACCAAACATAGTCGCAATACATGTAGATGACTGCCGACAGAGTGTCACGGTTAGCGATAGGACCATCGTTGTTCACATAGTTGAAACTAATCTCTTGACCAGCCTTGGGCTGGTTGATACCCGAGAGGCGAGAAACATTTTGAGCTTCAATGCCTATCACTGAGGATAGGCAAAGAAGCGCAAGCAAAAGCTTTTTCATTTCGTTTTATATAAGATGTTTGTTGTTTAGTTCATCTGTTCCACCTGGGTGCCGATGGCACTCAAATCTATACCAAGCACGTCCTTGAAATAATCGCGCACAGCAATGTACTTCTGTCTGATGCGGTGCTCGGGAATGACGTTCCAATTGGCATCGTATGTGGAACCACCGCAATCAAAGGTGTCGTTGAGAAACAAAGAGGCGAATGTTTCGGGCGAATACATCGTCATATACTTCACATAGGTAGCGAAGTCGTGCGCTTCCGTGTACTTGTCGTGCGGCATAGAACCGTCCAAAGCGCCGGCACCATTGTATCCCCAAGCACCGCTATAACTCTCGTTATAGTTGTTCTTCCATTTTGTAAACAGCGTATCGAAGCTCTCGGGAATGGCTACATTCGTTTTGGCGGCAGCGTATGCCACCATGGCGTATGCCACATCGCCCATCACCTCTTTCTTTTGTTCCACCGTCATTTCGTCCACACTCCTGTTGGCAAAGCCGAAAGCGATGTGGTTATAGCCCGTGCAGGAGTTTCTCGTCGATTTCACCTTCTGCTGTTTGCCGTCCACCCAACCGCCGTTTTTCATGCACCACACGCTGTCGCAAAGCATAATCTGGTAGGGCAAGCACTTCTTGACAAAGTCTTGGGGGAAGAGAGAGATGCCTTCCTTCACCAAGTTCCACGCTTTCTGCACATAAGCCTCGTCCGCCTGATTGGCATAGAACGGGATGTATTCGGTGAAAGCCCAACGGAACTGGGAGTCGGTAAACTTATAGAGCACCATAGAGCCATACTCGTTCTTGAACGACACGAACTCATGGTCATAGTCATTGTCACCCTGCGGGAAGTCGACAGACAACTGGGTGTCTGACGCTCCGTCAACGTCATCATTGTCACAAGCCGTAAAGGCAAAGGGCAAAACCAACATGATGATATATAGAAACTTTTTCATTTGTCTTCTTGTTTTATGGTTGAACACTTTATTTACCTTCCCTCACGGCATGAAGCGGATTTTGTTCCAAATTGGTGTTGTTGGCCGTCGCATCAAGCGGAATGGGAAGTGTATAACCCACATCATTCTTCTCAAGCGTGTAGGTAGACTTGTAGCCATCCTTGTCTATCCACACGTGCTGTATTTCAGGCATACCGTAGCGGCGCAGGTCGAACCAGCGGTGAGGATTCTCAAACGCCAGTTCGCGATGACGTTCCTCACGGACAAACGTTGTCAACTCGTCTGCCGTGCCCAATTGGTATGGTGCATAGGTAGCAACATCGATGCGGTTCTTCCTGATTACATTGATGTCGTCCACAGCCTTTGCGCCCGATGCGGCATCACCAGCAGCAAACTTGGCGGCATAAGCCTCGGCACGGTTCAGGTAAAGCTCCGATGTACGCCAAGCGTAACCTCGCTCCGAATTGCCTGCTTTCACTTCCATATAAGGATAGAACATATAAGGTGTGGCTTTATAGGCGAATTTCAAACGCAGATCGTCGCTGGTGTATTGACTTATCACATCGTCCGACACGCACAGGAGCGTACCTGCGACAGCAACCTTGACATTGGTTCCGCCCACAAACTGGGTCTCAGGAAATGCGGATGAAACAAAGTTGTTGGTCGACATTTCCGCCCATGTATTATAAGGATTAGGCGTATAGTTCGACGGTATCTTCAGCGTGTAGGTGTTCAAATCGCACATCTTCGGATTGCCTTCCAAAGCCTTGCCCACATGTTCAATCACCTTGTCCCAATTCTCCATGTATAGATATACGCGCGATGCAAGTATATGGGCGGCAATCCAGTTGATGCGGAACTTACTGATGTTGGAGCTCTTAGTCTGCTCCAACAGCGTGCATGCTTCCTCCACATCTTTGGTTATCTGGTTATAGACAGCCTGCACTGAACTTCTTGAAGGACCGGCGTTCTTTATTTCAGAAGACAGTACGAGCGGAACGCCTGCCAACTTGTCTGGCGTAGAACCAGCCAAGTTGTAAGGTTGGGCATAGAGATTCACGAGATACCAATAGTAGAACGCACGGAGTGCCAATGCCTCGCCCTTGGTCTGCAAGTGTTCGCTGTCCGTGCCCGAAGCCTTGTCCACCTCGCCAAGCACCGTGTTGCAAGCCATAATCAACTTATACAACTTCTGATAGCTGTCGTAATAACCTGTCACTTTCTTCTCCGTCAACAGGTTGTCCATGTTGGGTTGCCATGTATATACATCCTTGAACGCAAGGTTGTCTTCCGTATAATACGACGACACCAAATAGCTGTAATTGGTGAGGTCTGCCCCCTGCACATCGTCGGTCAGGACATGTGTGATAGGGTCGATGGCTGTGGTAAGCCCGTATCCCTCACCATTGAGTATCTCCTGATAGTCCTCCACAGTCTCAGGCTTGAACTCGTCCTGCGAGGTCTCCTCCAAGAAGTCGCTGCAAGAGGTAAGGGCAGTAGCAGCCAAGAGGGCGGAGCATATGTTGATATATATCTTTTTCATCTTTCTTTTCTTTATTGTGTTGAACTTTAGAATGAAATGTTGAGTGACAGTGAGTATGACTGCGTGATCGGCAATGCCACACTGCCTGTATTGCTGATTTCAGGATCTTGTCCGTTGAAGCGCGAGCTACAGATGGTGAATGGATTGGTCACGTTGAAGCCCACCGACATAGATGTCACCTTAAGGTGGCGCAAGAACTGGAACGGAACGGCATACGACAACATCAAGTTGCGGCAGCGGAAGAAGTCACCCTTCACGATGCGTGCATCGGAATAGTTATACATGGTATAGGTGTTCTTCTGCGTGGCTTGACGGTCTGGAGTATAGATCAGATAGTCGTTGTTGTCTGAGAAGTTCAGACCGGGAATGTCGGTCTGGTCACCCTCGTTCTTCCAGCGGTTCAACATCTCCTTGGTCATATTGGTCTGCGGACTCGGCATCTTGTTCTCACCATCAAAAAGGAAATTCAAACGTTTGTAGTTACCGAAGCCGAAGGCGAACTGTGCAGAGAGCGTGAGGTTCTTCCAACGCAAGGAAGTGGAAAGGCCACCGTTGAAGCGTGGATCGGCAGGACCTACATATTTCAAGAATGTGGTCGGATCATCGCTCTTCTCCACGTCTTCTTCATTTTCCGAACAACCCTTGAAAGTAGCAAATCCTGTCTTGGGGTTCAGTCCTGTAAATTCCCAAGCATAGACAGCATTGACGGGTTTGCCATTTGTATAGACATTACCTGCCAAATAGTCGTCCACTTTGTAGTTCTGCTCAGTGGTATTTGAGATATTGTTGGTGTTCTTCGACCAAATAGGAGTGATGGTCCAAGTCCAGTCTTTGGTCTGGATGGGCTTGATAGAAAGACTTACTTCTATACCAGTGTTCTTCAGACTCGCGCCATTGCGATAGGTCTCTGTCACACCATATTCAGTAGCCACGGGCAAGTTGAAGATGATGTCACGGCCTTTGCGCAGATAGTAGTCTATTGTACCCGATATTCTGCCGTTCAGCACACTGAAGTCGAAACCGATATTGGTCGTTGCCGTCTTCTCCCATTTCAAGTCAGGATAAGGATAATGGCTGATGCCCAACTGATACTCACCTGAGAAGCGGTTGATGGTGGGCGACATATACTTCGCCACAAGATAGGGACTTACCGACGTAGGCACGTTGCCTTGCTCACCATAGGAAGCACGGATGCTCATGTCATCAATCCATCCCACTTTCTGGAGGAACTTCTCCTCGTTCACCTTCCAACGGGCAGAAACGCTCCACACGGGACTCCACTTGTGATTGGTATACTGACCGAAGCGGTTGCTGGCATCCATACGAGCGTTGAAGTTCAACACATAGCGGTTCTTGTAGCCATAGACCAATGTCAGATACTCCGACACGGTGTTGTTCTTGGTCTTGGTGCGACTTGCCGTATGCTTTTCAAGCGAGGAGTTCTGACCATTGATAGCAGAATTGCCCGAAGTGGTGGTGTCATATTCATAGCTGATACCCATGCCGCGCTCGGGGAAATAGCCCCATTCCACGTCGGTCAAACCATCATATTGGTTAGAACGCACCTCATAACCTGCCATAGCATTGAACACGTGCTGACGCTCAGCGCCGAACATCAAGTTGTAGGTCAACTGGGCACGACCTGTGTAGCTGACATTGTTCGTAGAGGAATAGTTCAAGATACCACCATGAGGCAGACGGCTTTGCTTCTCTGTCTCGCTATTGGGATTGACTGCTCCATAGTCATAGCCACGAATTTGGGCAATGTAGTAGGAACGCTCGTCTGCCCACTGATAGTTGGTCGTGTTGCTATAGTTCACACCGAAGGTGGTGTCAAACTTCAGGTTCTTCAATATATCATAAATGATGTTGACGTTACCACTGAAAGTTCTCACCTTGGCTTCCGAACCTGTATGTTGAAGTTCATTGAAGATATTATAGCTCAACTGATAATTCTGGCCCAAACCTGGGAATGTACTCAAGTTGGTGGTATAATAGGTGTCTGCATCCAACGCACGCGATGTCTCCATCGCATAGCTATAGGGGTTGGTCGTATAGAAACCATCGTTCGTACTCTCTGCGAATGACAGACGAGTGCTCACACGCAACTTGTCACTCAATCGTGCATCAATGTTGCTCATCAAGGTGTAACGGGTAGAGTTGTCACCCTTAGTGGTGCCTCGGCTGCTATTGTAGCCCACGGAAGTATAGTAGTTTACCGAATTCGAACCACCCGAAAGGCTCACGCTATAATCTTGGTTGAATGCATTTTGACAAAGCAGCTTGAACCAGTCGGTATTGACAGTCTCGTAGTGTGCCACCTGCTGGTTAAACTCATCAAGAGAAATCTTTCCGTCATAGAGATTCAACAATGCGCCCTCATAACCAGTGCGATAAGGCATGGCAGAATAGAGGTAGCCATAGGTGGCTACATCCTTCGATACGCTGACGCGCTCCTTGGAGTTCATCAGGTTATATTGTCCGTAGGAAGGACGACCTGTAAAACCAAGCGATGTAGAGAAGTTGACCGAAGGACGCCCCTCACGGCCTCGCTTCGTAGTCACCACGATCACACCATTGGCAGCACGGGTACCATAGATGGCAGTAGCCGATGCGTCTTTCAAGAAGGTGATAGACTCTATGTCATTAGGGTTCACACCCGAGATGGCACTACCGATCAAGCTGCGCTGAGCTTCCAGATTCATTTGGTCGGTCATACCGTCACCCGAAATAATGTTGTTCAACTCGTCATTGGAGAAATTCACGGGGTCTTCATGGATGATGCCATCAACCACCCACAGTGGTGAGGCATTGCCAAAGATGGTAGAGTTACCACGCATACGAATCTTCGGAGTGGCATTGACCGAACCTGAAGAATTGACGAGCATCAGTCCTGGCACAGCACCTTGCAACATCTTGTCGATGGTGTTCACGTTCGGTATCTTGATATCTTCCGCCTTGACCGTAGTCACTGCTGAAGACATCAACCGCTTATCCATCTGCTGGTAACCATTGACGACAACCTCATTGATGTTGTTCGTATTAGACTGCATGTGAATGTAATTGTCTGCGCCTTCAGAAAAAGTCGCAGAGGTTGTTTCCATTCCGATATAGGAAAACACTAATTCTGCCTCCGACCCTTTAATGGCAGGAATAGAGAAATGACCATTCACATCACTGATGGTCTGGATGGAACGGTTGTTCTTGTAGCGTACTACCGCCCCGACAATCGGTTCACCTTGTTCGTCTGCGATTTTACCCGTGATGGCGGCATCAAATGCTTCCTTGCGAAACACACGGATAAATTTACCCTGTACACTGTAGCCCAACTGATGACCAGCAATGGCTATTGCCACTGCCTTGGGAGCGGTCTTCTTGCGCACATTTGCTGTAACACGATAGTCGCGCAAATCGTCATAGCTGAACACCACGTTATAATCCGAGTTTTTCTCAATGGTCTTCAGCACATTGGGCAAAGGCTCATTCTTGAAATTGAAGGTGAGCGTCTTACTCGTCTGGGCGCTGGCGGCAATGGTCCACGCCGACATCATCACGATGCTCACCAGAAGCATCATCCGTCTAACAACTGACGAATGGCTGGTTGTCATTTCTGTTTTTCTCATCTCTTTACTATAAATTTTGTTGCTAAAATCGAGTATAATACGAAGAAAGCCGGCAATCGGGTACCCAAAAGTGCAGAAAATGTTTCTTTTTGCCAACTAAAACCCGCTTTTCTTTGAAAAAACACTAACTTTGCAACCATGAAGCACTTGACGACAGACCTGTTCAACAGCCTGTACCGTGAATCCTACGAGCAGCTGTTCTATCATGCATACGGTTTCACCGAAGATGCAGAGGCCTGTCGCGACATACTTTCTGATGTGTTTGAACGATTGTGGACAAACCGAAAGCGCATCGCCCCCGACACGGCACGCAGCTATCTCTATCAATGTGTGCGCAACGAATGTATCGACTTCGTGCGAAAGCAACAACTCAGCCGTCAATATGAATCGTATATCAAGGAATCGGCAAATGCCGATGTGGCTGTAGCTCCCGAAGAGATTGACGAACGACTCACCTTGGTAAAAAGCACGATAGAGGAGATGCCACCCAAGACACGCCAAGTGCTTGAGGAGTGTTATTTCAACAACAAGAAATATAAAGAGGTGGCAGACAACCTCGACGTGTCGGTCAACGCCGTGAAGAAACACATCGTCAAGGCTCTTGCCTTGCTTCGCGAGCGATGCCGGCCAAGTCCTGCGGCATTGGAATAGTTAATAAAGAATAACGGCGGTACCCTTTTTAACCACAAGTCAGTATTATTAAAGACCAAGAAAAACTTTAGATATGAATTTTGACGATTTGGACATCAAAGACGCTTGCATGGTGAGCGACATCAAACGAGCGTTTGCTTCGGCGCACGGATTGTGCCCCGATGTGGAGGCCGAATTGTCTCAATTCCATGAGCAGCAACAAGAAAAACGACAACACCGCATCATCTTCCGCTCGCTTTATGCGGCTGTTGCAGTAGCGGCTGCCATGCTTGCTTGTGTGTTCTTCATCCGCCCCACGGAGGAAAACAACCGCGCTGCCAATGCACAACTATTCACTGCATCGGCAGACAATCGTCTTAGTGTGACCTCCGACAGCAAGACAGGACAACCTTCTACTATATATATAAAAGGTGAAAACATTCGGGTTGCCCATACGAACCAAAAAGAGTTCAACACCATCAAGACCCCGAGCGGCAAGTTCTTCACCTTGTTGTTGCCCGATGGCACCGTAGTGAAGCTCAATGCTCAAAGCACATTTAGTTTCCCTAGTCAGTTTACTGCCAACCGCCGCGAAGTATACCTCAAAGGCGAGGCATATTTCAACGTGCATCACGACCCAGCTCATCCGTTCGTGGTCAAGACAGACTACTTTGAGGCGAAAGCCGTGGGCACCTCGTTTGATGTGCGGTCTTATGATGCAGAACATGCCAACGTAACACTCGTGGAGGGCAAGCTCATCGTGAGCAACGACAAGCAATCCCCCACCCTCATCCATCCCAACCAGCAGACATCGTTTAACGC
>CAVKQP010000084.1:0-8437 GCA_963658165.1 Clostridium sp. CAG:302
GCCAATGACGATCAAGCTCGCCGACAACAAGCAGACGCTCGACGACGTGGTGGTGGTTGGTTACACCAGCAAGGCTCGTAAGGACCTCACCGGTTCGGTAGGTTCTGTCAGCGGTGCCAAACTTGCTGCGGTTCCTGTTTCTTCGGCAGCTGAAGCCCTTCAGGGTAAGATTGCCGGTGTGCAGATTACCACAGTCGATGGTCAGCCTGGTGCAGATATCAACATCCGCGTGCGTGGTGCTACGTCTGTGACCCAGAGCAACCAGCCTCTTTTCATCGTTGACGGTTTCCAGGTGGACAACATCAACGATATTCCTTCTACCGATATCGCTTCTATCGACGTGTTGAAAGATGCCTCCCTCACCGCCATCTATGGTGCTAAGGGTGGTAACGGCGTTGTGGTAGTAACCACCAAGTCTGCCAAGGCAGGTAAGGTGCAGGTGGGCTTCAACGGCCGTTTGAGCGTTTCTTCTCTTTCTCGCTCTATGGACTTGATGAACACCTACGACTTCGTAGACTACCAGTACGACCGTGCAGCTGCCAATGGTAGCCGTTCTTCATGGGCAAAGCCGTTCCGTGGTAACTTCGGTAACCCGAAGGATATACCTCTTTATAAGAATGAGGCTACCAACGACTGGCAGGACGAAGTGCTCGGTAACAATCCTTTGAACTACTCTGCCAACGTGACTGTGGGTGGTGGTAATGAGAGCACCCGCTTCAACCTCTCTCTCACCCAGTCTGAGGACAAAGGTATCATCATGGGTTCTGGTGTTCGCCGTACCAATGTGAACCTCAAGCTCAACACCAAGATCACCAAGAATCTCGAGTTTACCTACAATCCGAAGATCTCTTATCGTCGTGATGAGGGTGCCGGCGGTGACAACATCGGTTCGGGCGGTCTCATCGACGTGCTCCGCTATCGTCCTACTGCAGGTCTCCGTGGATGGGGTTCCTATGAAGAGATGGAAAACGCTGCCGATGCTAGCAACTTCCTCCTCACCAACCCTGTGAACGACATCCAGACCAACACTCAGAAGAAACACTCTTACAATATCATCAACCAGTTCGCTTTGAAGTGGACACCTATCAAGGGTCTTGTGCTCCGCAGCGAGGGTAACTATAACATCACCTTCCGCGACACACAGCGTTACTATGGTTGGCAGACCAGCACAGCCCAGAAGGCTTTGCATCAGTCTCGTCCTGTAGCTCAGCTCACCAAGCGCACCGTTGAGTCATACACATGGACCAACACCGCTACCTACGACCTCAACTTCAAGGACAAGAACAACATGTCGTTCCTCCTCGGTCAGGAAATCTATCACAGCCAGTATAAAGAGAACAAGCAGAGTGCACACCTCTTCGCTACCGATATCGATGCGAACACCGCACTCAACAACATGGCGCTCGGTCAGCCTTACGCTGAAGACACCTACACGTTGCGCTCTACAGCCAACCGCACAGCTTCGTTCTTCGGTCAGGTTTCTTACAACTATGATCACCGCTACCTCATCTCTGGTACGTTCCGTGCCGATGGTTCTACCAAGTTTGCTCCCGGCAACCAGTGGGGTTACTTCCCCTCTATCTCTGGTGCATGGGTTATCAACAAGGAGAAGTTCATGAAAGACATCAAGTGGATCGACCAGTTGAAGCTCCGTGTGGCTTATGGTCTTGCTGGTAACAACAACATCAGCGACGACCTCTGGCGCTACCTCTATTCTACAGGCACTACAGGTGGTCCTGGCTTCGGCGAGTCTACCACAGGTGGTGAACTCTATTATGGCACACCAAGCAAATATCCTAACAAGGACATCAAGTGGGAGACCACCATCACCCGCAACTTGGCTTTGGATGTTTCGCTCTTCCATGGTCGTCTGAACATCACACCTGAAGTTTATTGGAACACCACCCGCGACTTGCTTTATGAGTCTACCGTTCCTGGTGTTTCTGGTTACACCAAGCAGATGCAGAACATCGGTCGTGTGGCTAACAATGGTTGGGAACTCACCGTCAATGGCGACATCCTTCGTGGCAAGGACTTCGTGCTCAGCGGCAACTTCACCCTCGGTCACAACAAGATGACCATCAAGCAGCTCAACGCTACCGATGGCAACACACCGCTTTATAACTCCTCTTCTCGTTGGAAGTCTGCACAAGACAAAGACTACGTGATGCAGGTAGGCGGTGAGCTCGGCCTGTTCTACGGATTTGAGTATGATGGCCTCTACACCTTCGATGAGTTTACTTATCCTGCAGGTGACAACTTCCTTGCTACTCCTTACAAGAAGACTTCTATCAACGGCATGCTCATCGGTGGTACCGCTACCGATGGTTATGAAGGCAATACTGGTAATGGTATCTATGCATCTTCCAACTCTGGTTACTCTACCCTCCCCGGCAAGATTCGCTTGAAGGATAGAAATGGTGACGGACAGATTGACGAGAATGATATGACCGTTATCGGTAACACCAACCCAAGATGGCAAGGTGGTTTCGGTATCTCTGGTCAGTGGAAGAACTTTGACTTCACAGCCAACTTCACCTATATGCTCGACTTCGACGTGTACAACGCCACAGCATATGCGCTCTCTTCTTCAACCACGAGCCAAAACAACTTCTACAATGTGTACTCTAAGTTTGCTACCAACCGTTGGCGCTACACAGCACCTGCTGGCATGGTAGACGGCGATAATCACAACATTGCTGGTGAAACCCTCTATAAGAACACTTATATAAATGGTGCGCTTGACATGTACAGACAGCTGAATGCCAATGCTACCTTGTGGAACCCTGCAGACGTGGTTACCAACGTGATGAACTCCTACTTCGTGGAAGATGGTTCGTTCCTCCGTTGTACCGACGTGACCATCGGCTACACCTTGCCACGTTCTATCATGAAGAAGATTGGCATTGAGAAGATTCGCGCTTATGTGTCTGCTTCCAACCTCTTCATCCTCACCAGCTACTCTGGCTACGATCCTGAGGTTGACGTGCAGTCTGGTTTGACTCCTTCTATGGACTACAACCGCTACCCACGTTCACGCACCTTCTCTTTCGGTCTCAACGTAACCTTCTAACAGAATAACTAAAGAAATCTGAACAATATGAAAATCAACAAAATATTTATCGGTGGACTGGCTGTTCTGTCGCTGACGGCATGTAACGACTTCCTCGATGTTGACCCTGCAACCGATGCAGTCAGCAAGGAACTCGTCTACAACAGTGCGAGTGAGGTCGACAAGGCACTCAATGGTGTCTATGCTTCGATACTCTCTAGCGAGTCGTTCGGCAAGAACCTCTACACCACCTTCCAGTTGAATAGTGACGTTGACTTCGTCACCAAGACGAGTGAAACCGCCGCAGGCAACTTGCCACAGCGCTTTGACACCCGTGCCGATGCCAGCAACATCAACAAGTTGTGGAACAATCTCTACAATGGTGTGGAAACTTGCAATGAGTTTATCAACGGCTTGGAGGATTCCAAGATATATGTACAGCAGACGAAGACTGTCATTGAAACCGATGAGGATGGTGGCGCCAACACTACCTTAGAGGTGCCCGACGTGACCGACTTGACCCAGAAGATGGGTGAGGCAAAGGTCATCCGTGCCATGTTCTATCATGAACTGCTTTCTTATTGGGGTGACATTCCTTTCACTTTCAACGGAACAGCCAAGACAGGTAATCTTTGTCCTGAGGTGACGGATCGTCAGAAGGTCAGCGATGCTTTGATTGCAGACTTGAAAGAGGCAGCAGAGTATATGAAGTCTGACCAGGACGCTACGCTTAGTGCTCCTGAGCGCATCTCGCAGGAGGCTGCCTACGCTATGATAGCTCGTTTGGCACTCCAGGCTGGTGGCTATTCTCTTAACCATGAGGCTGGCGACACCAAGAACTACAAGATGACTCGTCCTGACAACTATAAGGACTACTATCAGATTGCACGCGACTATGCCAAGAAGGTAATCGATGCGGGCGGTCATGCGCTCAACAAGAGCTTCCGTCAGGTGTTCATCGACGAGTGTAACTTTATTACCACTAAGGGTGACGATCCTATCTTCGAGATTCCTTTCGCTCAGAACTATAGTGGCGCTTGGGGTTACAGCCAAGGTCCAAAGAGCGAGGTCGACATCAACGACGATACAGACTACAACAACTCTACATGGGGTAAAGCTAATGCCGATGCACGTGTCTCTCGTTTCTATGGTTATATGTTTGCTGACGGCGATGCTCGTCGTGACTATACCATTGGTCTTTGGGGATATAGCAATAAGGGCGTGCCTACCATCAACATCGACTACACCATGTATAACAACAAGTGGTCTAAGTTGTGGAACACTGTAGGTTTGGGAAAAACCACTACCGACAATACAGGTATCAACTTTGCTTACATCCGCTACACAGACGTGCTCTTGATGTTTGCTGAGGCTGAGAATGAGATCAACAATGGTCCTACTCAGGATGCCATTGACGCTGTGGAGCAGGTGCGCAAGCGTGCCTTTGAGAACGGTGGTGACTATCACCTCACAGCTGCTCAGACCGCCGACAAGGAGAGCTTCCTCAAGGCTGTGCTCGATGAGCGTAAGTTTGAGTTCGCTGGCGAGAACATGCGTTGGAAAGACCTCGTGCGCAACAACAAGTATGCTGAGACCTTGTTCTATACCTTCATGAGCTATTATGCAGTTGCAGAATCAGCCAATGGTTCTACTCAGTATATGGATCTCGTTGATGGTCACGATGGTGTGAACTACACAGACATCAGCAGTACCATGGATTTCTATTATTTCTTGGTAAAGGACAATGAGGGAGATATAAACTTCCCGAACAACAACCTTTATAAGTTGTATATATCAAATCCGTGGACTCCGTCTAGCGGTTCAGAAACCAGCACGACACCAGACAAATATCTGACAGCACAAGGATTGGATGGCCGATACACGGCAGTTACCAAGAATTCTATTTCTGGTTTGGACAACGATAGCAAGAAACTCGCTTGGGAAACCAAGAGCTATGAGTGGGCTAACCTCAGTTCTGGTCAGATAAGGAATGAAGTGCTCTACTCTCTTTATGGCTACGTTCGTGGTGATGATAGCGGTTCTATTCTGATGGTTGACAACAGCGGATCTTCTAATGTGTTCAATCCAGATCCAAGCAATATGGAGAACAACTTGAGCCGTTTGTCTGCTGTTCGTTACCTGCTCCCTTATCCACAGGAGGCTATTGCACGCTCTAATGGAGTTTACAAGAACTACTATGGATATTAATGATGTATTCCTTATCTATTAATAAAGGCATAATACAATGAAAAAGATATTATTATATTTTATGGTACTGATGTCCGTGTTCTCTTTCGAGGCATGTACCGATGATAGCATGGGGACATCAGCCAATCGGGACAAGCTCTTCCGTCCAGCATTCCGTAAAGACGACAATACAGGAAAAGGCTCCGAAGATGCTTATAACTGTGCCATCTCGAATTTGAACTCCGCTCACCTCTATTGGTATACCGTAGACGATGCTGTCGGCTATGAAGTGAAGTGGGCCATTTCAAATTATGTGGCTAATGGTGAACAGGCATGGATTGAAACCGAGAATGGTGTTGATGGTAAGTCTCTTTTGGGTTCCACTATCATCAAGGATCCCAAGCAGTTTGATTTGCTGATTGAAAACCTGCCTTATCAGTCTGACATTCGCTTCGCTATTCGTGCTTTGCATTCGTTCGACCTTAACGATCCTAAGAACTCTGATTGGTATGGTTATGGTACAGGCCGTGAGTGGGGTGACTATATGGGACTTTCTACTGAGGCCCGTTACGACGTTCCATTCGTTCTTCAGGTGAGCGATATCACCAAGAACTCTATGAAGGTACGTATCAATCGTAGTATTGCAGACTATACGGCTGACGAGAAAGAAACATTCAATGAGCATTTCCATATCACCAACGACGTGGCAAAGATTGACTACATGACATTCACCGTGTCTCAGTCTACTCCTAATGCTACACCTAATCCTACCTATGTGCATTATGACATCCCAGAGTCTGCTTGGCACGACAATATTGCAGAGATTACTGTAGACGGATTGTCTGAAAACTCTATCTATAACATAGATGTATGGGATAAGGATATCCCTGTTGAAGTGGATGCTTGCTACAACTCTCTGATGAAGCGCACGAAGGGTAATCCGGGTGCTCCTGTTCTTATTAGACACTTGGAAACATCTGTTGATACGATTGGCAAGGGTACTTCTGATGAAACTGTTTATGACATCTCAGAATATCACTCCATGAAACTTGACAACATCATTGACAACTATATGACGGATGTAACTTCTGCAGAGAATCAAGTGTTCTATCTTGAAGGTGGAAAGACTTATCATTTCTCTGACAATCCAAGCATTTATAAAGGCTTGACCATCCGCACTAGTCCTGAAGATTTGGCTCAGGGCAAACGTGCTCGTTTGTTGTTGGGCGGCATGATGAAGCAAGGTAGTGAGGTGAAGACTTGCAACTTCATGTTGGGTCGCCAGCCATACTCTGGTGAGAATGCGACCATCACACTCGACATAGACTCTATCCGTTTCATGGATCTTGATATAGATTGTCCATTGGCTACGAACTTCGGTGATAAGACAGCAGGTACGGCAGACGCTTGCGGTAACTACTTCGTCAACATGTATTCCAATGGTATGGGTATCAACATCAATCTCTTCGAGATGAACAATTGTACGTTCCAAGGACTCATCCGTGGATTCTTCCGAATTCAAGGTTCTAACGACTTCTGGATTCAGCACCTCAAGATGATTGACTGTGTGACCTATAACTGTGGATGGTATCAGCAGAATGGTGGAGGTTATAACTACTTCCATGCAGACCTTGGTAAGCGTGCTACTACCAAGTCGAATATTCTCAAAGACTTCCAGGTTGTGGGCAACGTGTTCTACAACAGTCCTAAGGGAGCCCTCCTCACAGACTCAGGTCGTAACATCAACTTCGATAGCGAGTGGAATATCGATATTCACAACAACACGTTCGTGAACTTCCTTACCAACGCCAACTCAGCGATGATTAACACCAAGTATTGTCCTGGTGGTTCTTCGTTCAAGGTTTACAACAACCTCTTCATCAATACAAAGGATGAAAAGGACGTAAATCGTAACATGGGATCAGCTGGTATGAATATCCAGACCATTCAGTATGGTGATGGCAGTGGCAAGGTGACCTTTGACTTCTACAACAACTGGACCACCAATGATGAGTATAAGCCATGGGCTGCCAACGGCTTCGAGGCTACGAAGAATGCTCCAGGTGCATTCATCTCTAAATTTGGTGATAATGCAGCGAACTACTTCCCACACGGAAAAGAAGAACTTCCTCTCCATGTGGCAGATTTCAAAGCTACCGACTTGATGCTTGCTCCTAACCCAACTCACTTCGTTGGTGACAATAGTGGTAAACTCGATTTCCATACAGACAATGGCATCGACGGCCTTTACTACAAGCAGACCGATGCTGTGAAGAACTCTGACCTCTATAAGAGTGGTGCAGGTGCTCCTCGTTTGTTTAATGGTAAGTAATTAGAACATTCACTTTTTAGAACGATAAGATTATGAAGATACTTAAATATGTAGCCGCAATTGTTGCGCTCATTGCAATGACCTTCTCTTTCAGCAGCTGCTCAAGAGAGCTCGACCCCGACAATCCAAACGATGGCAAGAGCTGGTATCGTTGCGAGATAGCTATCGACAATGCGGGCAGCCTCACAGAGGAACAGCAGACCACTCTTTCCAACACCATTGATGTGACCATCGGTTTGGACAAGAACGAGTCGCATCCCTATAGCTTCTGCACCAAGGAATATATGCAGACCAACTTCAACAAGATTGTCGCCCTCAGCGCCAGCGAGAACGACATCATCCAGAAGATCATCATTCCTGTGGCTAACGAGACAGGCGTGAAAGACTTCACGGTGAAGTTTGTGCTCCAGCAGAAGAACGGCGATGATGCCACAGACCTCCAGACGGTGGTCTACAAGGCTTCCGACTACGTTCAGTAAGCGAGAGATTGCATCTGCCCATTGCGCGCGATGCAGTGAAAACAGAACCTAATTGTATTAGATAGTTTAAAATTTTAGTTAGGTATTAATTATCATTGACGGCAGACTGTGTGAACAGTCTGCCGTTTTTCTTACGTGCTTCTCGCTATCATATGACATGAATACAATTGATATAGATGACGTTTTGATGTTTTTTTTAAATTTTTCTATCATAATGTTTGAATGTTATGTAGATTTGTCTTAACTTTGCAACTTGTAAGAAGGTATTGGTTGCACAAAAGAAATAGAAAAGGAGAACCAAGGATACAAAAGCAACAACAACCTCTATTTATGGATTGACTAAAGAGAGAAATATGAGCAAAAAGTGTTTTTTAGCGACCTTATTGC
>CAVKQP010000085.1:0-8286 GCA_963658165.1 Clostridium sp. CAG:302
CCAACACTCAATACTACCAACCGCTCGGCATCTTGCGCCTCATCGACCACAACACCAATGCAACTACCGACTATAAAAGAGTGCTTGATTTAGACAGCGCCGTGGTGAATGTAACCTACAAGAAGGGGGATATTGCCTACACCCGAACCTACTTTGCTTCACACCCAGACCACCTCATCGCCATCCATCTACGTGCCGACAAGTCCAAAGGACTATCTTTCTCCGCCTCATTAAGTTCACTCGTGCCCCATCAAGCTAAGGCGCATGGCGGACAAATCACCATGACTGGCCATGCTATTGGTGATCCTAGGAATAGCATACACTTCTGCACGATTGTAAAAGCGAGTTCACCCGATGGTCGGATCTTTGCCTCCGACTCTACCTTGACCATCGATGCAGCCACCGAAGCCACCTTATATATAGTCAACCAAACAAGTTTCAACAGCTACAACAAACATCCCGTCAAGGAAGGCGCACCCTATGTGGAGAATGCCACCGATGATGCGTGGCATACGGTGAACTACACCTATCAGCAATTCAAGAAGCGTCACATAGATGACTATCGTCGTCTATTCGCCCGCGTAAGCCTCAACCTAAGTGGCGCTACCATGGATAACGCTCGTCCAACCGACTGCCAACTGAAAGACTATACCGATCAAAAGGGAGGTAACCCCTATCTTGAACAACTCTATTTCCAATACGGACGCTATCTGCTCATCAGTTGTTCGCGCACTTCAGGCGTACCCGCCAACTTGCAGGGATTATGGACGCCACATCTCTATTCTCCCTGGCGCGGCAACTATACAATGAACATCAACCTGGAAGAGAACTATTGGCTTGCCGAACCAGCCAATCTTGCCGAACTATCGCAACCGCTCGATAGCTTCGTGGGTGCCCTTGCTAACAATGGTCAGTACACCGCCCAACATTATTACGGCATTAACGAAGGATGGTGTGCTTGCCACAATTCCGACCTTTGGGCCATGACTAATCCTGTGGGTGAGAAACAAGAAAAACCAGAATGGGCAAACTGGAACATGGGAGGAGCATGGCTCACATTCCAACTTTGGGAGCATTATGCATATAACCAAGATCGTGATTATCTGAGACAAACAGCCTACCCATTGATGAAAGGAGCAGCACAGTTCATGCTCCATTGGCTCATAAAGAATCCCAAGAACCCAGACGAATGGATAACAGCACCCAGCACTAGTCCCGAAAACGAATACAAGACAAACAACGGCTACTGCGGAATGACTTGCTATGGAGGCACTGCCGACCTTGCCATCATACGTGAACTCTTTGCCAACACTATAGCGGCTTCACAGCTGCTTCACACCGACAAACCGCTGCGCAAGCAACTGAAAGAAGTATTCAGCCATCTTCATCCCTATCAAGTTGGTACACGAGGTAATCTTCAGGAATGGTATCACGACTGGGCAGATCGCGATTGGCACCACCGCCACCAGTCGCACCTCATCGGACTATACCCAGGACATCACATCACCACTATCAATACGCCACAGTTGGCACAAGCCTGCCGACGTACACTCCAACTCAAAGGAGACAAGACGACTGGATGGAGCACCGGATGGCGCATCAACCTATGGGCGCGGCTCGGCGAAGCAGAACAAGCCTACAAGACATGGCAACGACTACTCACCTATGTCAGTCCTGATGACTATCTGGGAGAAGACCGCAGAAGGTCGGGTGGCACCTACCCTAACCTAACCGATGCCCATCCTCCCTTCCAAATAGACGGCAACTTTGGAGGGGCCGCTGGTGTCTGCGAGATGTTACTCCAAAGCACGATGAACACCATCACCCTACTTCCCGCCCTACCCCAAGCATGGGCCAACGGCAACGTGAGTGGACTGTGCGCACGTGGAGGTTTTACCATAAATATGACATGGAAGCAAGGAGAAATCGTCCATGCCACCATCACTAACCATGGTGAACGGCGCGCTACTACCACGATACACTACAACGGAAAGGAAAAGAAGATTACCCTCCGTCCTCACCATACCGCTCGTCTGTAAATATGAAGACAAACATGAAATTTAGTCTGCTCATCGCTATCCTACTCATCTCATCACTGCCGCTCGCAGCGCAAGGGTTCGCCCTACAATGGATTGGCGCCAGCACATCGACCGATGACTACCAAGTGTGGTTCCGCCGCACATTCGCCACTGGAGGAAAACCACAAAGCGCCCACATCGAGCTCGCCTCGGTAGGGAGCTTCCGTCTCTATGTGAATGAGTACAATGTATGCCGTGACGTGTTGTCGCCCTATCGTACAGATGGCGATACTTTATCGCCTATCAGTCAGACGTTCGACATCACTCCCTATCTGCGACCCGACACCAACACTGTTGCCATATGGTATGCCCCACAACGCAGTCACACCACTGTCGAACCGCAGATAGCCGCATGCATCTACGGCACCGACAACGAGGGCATCCCCTTCACCTTCAACACCTGCACAGACTGGATATGGAGCCATGCCAACGCCAGTAGCCAATGGATAGATGCCACCGCCTACCGCACCGACTGGAATACCACTACCCCATCCGTGATACCCTGGCAGCATGTCGTAGACACGCCATCTCCCGATATGCCCACCATGCCCAGTTCTGCAATCGTCCACCGCGTGACACACGAGATAAAACCAACCTGGACAAATATTGGGAAAGATAGCATCGAAGCCGGATTTCCGGTGCACATAAATGGTTGGATTCGCATCACATTGCGCGGTGCTACACTAGGAGAAATGATCACTGTCAACCAACTCTCCTATCGCTGCATTGGCACGATGGACGAACAAGTGTGCCGTCGCTTCACAACAGAAAGCACCGACCACGTCGTCATCAAGGGAGACAGTCACTTCCGCCCCGAACAAGTGCAGAATATAGAAGGTCTTCAAATTGAGGAAATAATGACATATTAGCTACAAATAGCCCTTCTTTTATTTTGTAATACCGACTTTATCACGTAAATTTGCAACTCAAACCACACGAAAAAACAACAAGTGAACCATTTGCAACTAACAGAAGTAGGCGTGGCTGAAGCCCGAGCCTTCTACCCAGGTAGCCACATCGACAACGACCTGCTGCTATTCGACAACATCGGCGATGTGCCGATGCTTAATAGTCCGCGCCACATGAAAGCCATCCTTGTGGGCCTCTGCTTAGGCGGCTCTGCCACCTATTCGGTAGACACCGTGCGCCACAAGATTGGCGTAAACGATGTCATCATCATCAGCGAGGGGCAGGTGACGGACAACTATAAAAAATCGCCCGACTTCAAAGGTATCGCTTTCATGATGTCTGATGACTTCTTTCATGAGATTATTAAGGACGTACACGAATTGTCAGCTTTGTTCATCTTCTCGCGTAGCCACCCCGTCTTCCATGTGAGCGACGAAAATGTGGCATCACTCATCGACTATTGCAAGCTCATCAAGAAAAAAACAGACGACGTGGGTAACCACTTCCGCCGCGATGTGGTGAGCTCACTGATGCAGACCATGATATACGACATCTGCGACACCATCTATAAGTTGCAAAACATAACCGCAAAGAAGCACACGCGTGCTGAAAGCATTTTCACCCAATTCATCCCATTACTAGAAAAGAACTTCCGCACAGAACGACGCGTGAGTTGGTATGCAGAACAACTCTGCATTACCGCAAAATATCTGTCAGAAACCGTAAAACAGGTGAGTCAACGCACGCCCAACGAATGGATAGATGACTACGTGACACTGGAAATCCGTGTGTTGTTGCAAAACAGTACGATGAGCATCAAGGAAATAGCCGAACTGATGAAGTTCCCCAACCAAAGTTTCCTCGGCAAATATTTTAAGGAACACGTAGGGCTATCGCCTTCAGAATACAGACACTCCTAATAATCCATTCAAAAATGCACTAGGGTGCGTTGCCCAATGCACTATAGTGCGATGGTCAACGCACCCTAGTGCAATCGGCATCGCAGCCTAGTGCGTTTTTGAAGCTAAAATTTCCTATTGAAAACGTCATTGTGCAATGATGTGGTAATTCATCATATACCTACTTCTGAATAGTTATCCAAATACCCAGCCTGCCGCAACTGATCGGCTGTATCCACTAATTCCTGATACCACGCGCTACCGAAACGGCGAGTGAGCGGACCTTCGAGAAATTTGTAGATGGGTAGTTTTAGTTCCTTTCCTTTCTTCACAGCACTGCGGCACACATCCCAACGATTGTAATTGAGTGCCACCGTACCATTGTCAAACTGCTTGGCACGAATGGGATAGAGCGCACAACTGATGGGCTTACAGAATTTAATTTTCCCCGCTCGATAAGCCCGTTCAAGCGCACACCAACAGCATCCGCCCTCGTGACAAGTAAACACACAGTCCTTGCCCCCCACGATGCTCGTCACAAGGTCACCCTCGCGGTCGGTATACGCCACACCTTGTCGGTCGATTACCGCCTGGGCAGAAGCACTAAGGTCGTTCCACACCGTGTCGAGAGCTTCCTCTATGCCCCCAATTTCGTCAAGCGTAACGGGGGCTCCTGCATCGCCTTCTACACAACACTCGCCCTTACAAGCATCGAGGTCGCAGCAGAAGCACTCAGTGAATATGTCGGGCGACACCAACACGTCGCCCACTTGTATGATAGGAAGTATTTTGTTGCTCATATTGTCTTTGTCGTTTTCATTTATCCGATTCATGCACATCACCACTTAATCGGTTTTTCACCGTTAGCCTCCAAATAGGCATTGCAACGCGAGAACTGGTGATTCCCGAAGAAGCCACGATAGGCTGATAGGGGCGAAGGATGTGCTGACTCCAGGACAAGATGGCGCGAGGAGTCGATGAGAACCTTCTTGCTACGGGCATAGGAGCCCCAAAGAATGAAGACCAAGTGGTCGCGGTCAGCATTGAGCGCACAGATGGCAGCATCTGTAAATGTTTCCCACCCATGACGCTGATGACTGGCGGCTTGATGCGCACGCACGGTGAGAGTAGCATTGAGCAATAGCACACCCTGCTCTGCCCAACGGGTAAGGTTACCACTTTGCGGTATCGGAGTGCCCAAATCTGCGTGGATTTCCTTGAAAATATTTTGCAGTGAGGGCGGGAAAGCTACTCCATCGTTAACTGAAAAGCTCAGTCCGTGGGCCTGACCTGGTTCGTGATAAGGATCCTGACCGATGATAACCACCTTCACTTGGTCGAAAGGACAAAGGTTGAAAGCATTGAATATCATTCGCCCAGGAGGATAACAAGTGTGGTTCGTGTATTCCTCACGCACGAAACGGGACAGGTCGAGGAAGTATTGCTTGTCAAACTCGCTGCCGAGATGGCGTTTCCACGACTCTTCTATCTGCACGTTCATAGGTCTGAAAAATCAAAAAAGGCGGATGCGCAGTGCGGCATCCGCCTTGTCAAGTGAATATTTGGAAATTACTTATCCGCAATGAGGTTCTCGCCAGTCATATCGGCAGGCTGCTCCAGACCCATGATATGAAGAATAGAAGGAGCCACGTCAGCCAATCGTCCGTCCTTAACCTTGGCACTGTTGTTGTCGGTCACGTAGATAAACGGAACAGGATTGAGTGAGTGTGCCGTATTGGGCGTTCCATCAGGATTGATGGCATTGTCGGCATTACCATGGTCTGCGATGATGACCACTTCGTAGTCGTTGGCTTTGGCAGCCTCTACTACATCTTTCACGCAATTATCAATAGCGTGTACCGCCTTGGCAATAGCATTATAAATACCCGTGTGGCCCACCATATCACCGTTGGCAAAGTTCACCACGATGAAGTCGTATTCCTGCGTATTGATAGCTCCTACCAATTTGTCTTTCACCGTATAGGCACTCATCTCAGGTTGAAGGTCATAGGTTGCCACCTTAGGCGATGGCACAAGAATGCGGTCTTCGCCTTCAAAAGGAGCCTCACGCCCACCATTGAAGAAGAATGTCACGTGTGCATATTTCTCTGTCTCAGCTGTGTGGAGTTGTTTCTTTCCCATCTTGCTAAGATATTCGCCGAGTGTGTCTTCCACATCTTTCTTGGGGAAGAGCACGTGAACGCCCTTGAACGAAGCATCGTAAGGAGTCATGCAGTAATACTGCAAGTCCTTGATGGTATGCATACCCTCTGACTCCATATCTTCCTGCGTGAGCACCTGTGTAAGTTCCTTGGCACGGTCATTGCGGAAATTCATGAAGATAATCACATCGCCCTCTTGGATAGTACCATCTACCTTAGCGTTGTTGATTGGTTTGATGAACTCATCGGTCACGTCTTCATCATAGCTCTCCTGCATAGCTTTGACCATATCGTCAGCCTGCTTGCCCTTCCCCTCTACGAGCAGGTCGTAAGCCTCCTTCACACGGTTCCAGCGCTTATCGCGATCCATGGCATAAAAGCGTCCTACGATGCTTGCCACGTGGGCATCATTCTTCTCACACGCTTCCGTCATCTGCTCAATGAAGCCCTTGCCGCTCTTGGGGTCGGTGTCACGACCATCCATGAAACAGTGTACAAAGGTATTCTTCAAGCCATAATGCTTGCTAATCTCGAGGAACTTAAAGAAATGGTCGAGCGAAGAGTGCACACCACCCGTGGAGGTGAGTCCCATCAAGTGAAGTTTCTTACCCGCCTTCTGTGCGTATGTATAGGCTTCCACGATGCCCTCGTTCTCCAAGATGGAGCCGTCTTTGCAGGCACGGTTTATTTTCACCAAGTCTTGATAAACGACACGCCCCGCACCGATGTTGAGGTGTCCCACCTCAGAATTACCCATTTGACCATCAGGAAGACCTACGTCCTCACCACAAGTCATGAGTTGTGAGTGTGCGCTCACTGCCGTGAGATAGTCAAGATAAGGTGTAGGCGTGTTGTAAATCACATCGCCAGCGCCATGTTTGCCGATGCCCCATCCATCGAGGATCATCAAAAGAGCTTTCTTTGCCATAGTTGTATATTGCTTAAATGTTTGTTTCTTTGCTTTGCAAAGTTAGTGCAAAAATATGATTTAAAGAAGAATTTTATGGTCGTATTTTCGTTATATCCTCATTAAATCGATAACCGTCGGAGTCATCAGCGCCGTAAATATACCATTGAGGGTCAACCCCAAGCTGGCATACGCACCATGTATGCGGCTCACATCCATCGACGTGGCTGTGCCGAGCGCATGGGCGGCTGTACCCATAGACAATCCTTGCGCTGCCTTACTTCGCACATGTGCAACGCCCATCGTCTTGTAGCCACACACAGCGCAGAGCAAGCCCACACAGACTACCACTGCGGCTGTCAGCGAGGGAATTCCTCCCACAGCCTTGGTCACCTCCATAGCAATAGGAGTGGTCACCGACTTCGGAGCGAGTGAAAGAATGATTTCACGCGAGGCACCCATACAGCGTGCTATGAGCACTACGGAGACGAGTCCGACCAAGCAACCGGCAAACTCTGAAAAAAGTATCTGCCAAAATTGCTGTTTGATTTTATTCAACTGCAAATAGAGAGGCACACCGAGTGCCACCACGGCAGGGCGAAGCCAGAATTCAATGAGATGTCCACCCACTTGGTAGGTTTCATAACTCACGCCCGTCAGTTTCAAGAAAGCAATAAGGATGCATATGGTGATGAGGATAGGGTTCATCAGCACCCAGCCCGTCCACTTGCGGAGCAATTTACCGAAGAAATACACACCAAATGTCAATGCGATAAGAAAAAACTCGTTATTGAAAAATTCCATCTACTCTTCCTCCTCTTTATGTAACACTTTTCCCGTAATCTGGTGTACCCACCCCGTAACAGCGAGCACCAGTATCGTAGACACTGCAGAGGCGACTACAATGGGCCAAAATTGTGCTTTGATAATGTCGAAATAGACCATGATGGCAACGCCTGGTGGCACAAAGAAGAAACCGATGTTGGCTACCAAGAAGTCGGAAAGGCCTTGAACCCACTCAAGTTTAATCACCTTCAACTTCAACAATAATGTGAGAATAAGCATGCCCAAAATACTGGAGGGCAACTGAATGTGGGTGAGATAAATCAAAAGTTCACCCAACGCGAGACATCCAAAGAGGATGGCACACTGTCGAATCATCATAACCTTGTCTATGAATCGTTAATTATACCTAATAATCTTTTACCTATAAAACAAGTGCAAAGGTAACAAGTTCCGTCAACACCAACAAGTAAACAAGCAGGCAGATTGCGACCAAGCACCGTTTTTAACCTTTCCACTACTATCTTTACCCATTTACGTTCTTACAT
>CAVKQP010000086.1:0-2683 GCA_963658165.1 Clostridium sp. CAG:302
GTGTTTGACGTATAGCACAAGCCATGCGTCAAACACCTTTCTTTCGTTGATACACAAACCCATATAAAGACTCTAAACATGAAGAAAAACTTCTTGGCAGCAGCCCTGCTTGCCGCCTCTCTCTTGCCGTGTGGTGCTCAGGAAAGACCTTTGTGGCTTCGACACTGTGCACTATCGCCCGACGGCAAGACCATCGCATTCTCTTATCAAGGTGACTTGTTTACCGTTCCCGTTGGTGGAGGTCGTGCCCAGCAACTCACCACCAACCCTGCTTATGATTCTTATCCGGTGTGGAGCCCTGACAGCAAGCACATTGCTTTTGCGTCCGACCGCAAGGGCAGTCTCGACGTGTGGGTGATTTCACGCAACGGCGGAGCTCCCCGTCGACTCACCACACATAGCGGCAAGGAGTTGCCTGTGGCTTTTCTCAACGACACCACCATAATCTATACGGCAGCGGTGATGCCCTCGGCGAAGTCTAACTTCTTCGCCAATTCCGACTTTCACCAGGTTTACAAGGTGGGCATACATGGTGGACGCCCCCGTCTCTATTCCGCCCTCAACATGGAAGCCCTATCTTTCAACACCCGTGGCGACTTGCTCTATCAAGACAAGAAGGGCTATGAAGACCCGTGGCGCAAGCACCATCAGTCGCCCATAGCGCGAGACATCTGGCTCAGACAAGGCGAAAAATATAAGCGGTTGACTCAGTTTGCTGGCGAAGATCGCAATCCTGTGTGGAGCGCCGACGGCCAGTCGTTTTATTATCTCAGTGAGAAGTCGGGCTCATTCAATGTGTATAAGCGCAGTGTCGCTGGCGATGACGAGCGCCAACTGACTCGTTTCGATAAAAATCCAGTGCGCTTCTTGACCGTGGCAACCGACGGTACGATGTGCTTCGGCTATGATGGCGAGATCTACACCATGCGTGAAGGCGAAAAGCCCAAACGGGTTTCTATAGAGATAGTTACCGACAACGCTGCCGACGACGTGGCTCGCCGCATCTACCGCTCTGGTGCTACCGAGATGAAAGTGTCGCCCAACGGCAAGGAGGTCGCGTTTGTTCTTCATGGCGATGTGTATGTTACCTCATTGGACTACACCACCACGAAGCGCATTACCGACACGCCCGAACAGGAGAGGTCTATCGATTTCGCTCCCGATGGCAGGAGTATCGTCTATGCTTCTGAGCGTGACGGACTATGGCAAATATACATTTCGCGCATCAAAAACGCCAACGAAAAACAGTTTACCTATGCCACCGAACTGACGGAAGAGAAACTCACCAACTCGAAACTAACCTCCTTTCAACCCTTATTCTCGCCCGATGGCAAGAGCGTAGCGTTTCTCGAAGACCGCGGCACACTGAAGGCTGTAGACGTAGACACCCACTTGACACGCACCCTGATGGATGGGAAATATATCTACTCCTACAGCGATGGTGACGTAGACTATGCTTGGAGCCCCGATAGTCGCTGGTTGTTGTCGAGCTACATAGGTCATGGCGGATGGCAAAACGACGACATCGCACTCGTCAGCGCATCGGGCAACGGCGAGATACACAACCTTACCAACAGTGGATATAAGGACGGCAATGGCAAATGGGTGCTTGGCGGCAAGGCGATGTTGTTCTCCAGCGACCGCGCCGGCTATCGCAGTCATGGCAGTTGGGGCGCTGAACAGGATGTCTACTTGATGTTCTTCGACCAAGATGCCTACGACCGCTTCTGCCTAAGTAAGGAAGAACGCGAACTGTTCGATGAGGCTCAAAAGGCGAAAGAGGCAGAGGAGAAGGCGGCAAAAGACAAGAAAGACAAGAAAAACTCTGCCGACAAGAAGAAAAAGGAAGATAAGAAAGACGATTCAAAGGACGAGAAAGCCAAGGAGAAAAAGCCTGAACCGCTGAAGCTCGACCTCGAGAACTGCCGCGACCGCATTGTCCGCCTCACAGTCAATTCGTCGCGCTTGGGCGATGCCATGCTCAGTAACGATGGCAATGTGCTCTACTATCAAGCGTCGTTCGAGGGTGGGGCAGACCTGTGGAAGCACGATCTCGTGGAAAACCGCACCGAGATTGTGATGAAAAACGTGGGTAGCGGATCGCTCCAAGCCGACAAAGACTTCAAGTCGCTCTATCTCTTGTCGGGCGGAAACATCAAGAAGTTCGACATCGGCTCGCGCTCCATGAAACTGATAAACTATGAGGCTCCTGCCAACTATCGCCCGCTCCAAGAGCGTCAATATATGTTCGACCACGTATGGCGACAGGTGAAAGACAAGTTCTACGACCCTAAACTGCATGGTGTAGATTGGAGTGGCTATCGCAAAATCTATGAGCGCTATCTGCCCTACATTACTAATAACTATGATTATGCTGAGATGCTCAGTGAGATGCTCGGCGAGTTGAATGCGTCACACACGGGTGGTCGCTATTTTGCATCGGGCACATCGATAAAGACAGCGAGCCTTGGCTTGTTCTTCGACGACACTTGGACGGGTGACGGACTGCGTGTGGAGGAAGTGATAAAGCGTGGTCCGTTTGCCATGCGCAACACTGGTGTCACTCCGGGATGCATCATTGAGAAGATAGAAGGCGAAAAGATAGGGCCCAACACCGACTTCTATCCATTGCTCGACGGCAAGGCTAACAAGACCGTACGCGTGTCGGTCTACAACCCAAAGA
>CAVKQP010000086.1:2693-3446 GCA_963658165.1 Clostridium sp. CAG:302
ATGTGTCGGTCAAAGCGATTGGCACGGAGGCCCTGAACGAGTTGCTCTACAAGCGTTGGGTGGATCGCAACCGTGCCATTGTCGACAGCTTGTCGCACGGTCGCTTGGCCTACGTACACGTAAAAGCGATGAACAGCGAGAGCTTCCGCACCGTCTACAACGACTTGCTCAACGACACCAACCGCAACCGCGAGGCTGCCATCGTAGACGAACGCCACAACGGAGGCGGCTGGCTTCACGACGACCTCTGCACACTATTGAGTGGAAAACAATATCAGACGTTTGTGCCTCACGGTAAAACGATTGGCATAGATCCGTTCAACAAATGGACCAAACCATCGTGTGTGATGATTTGCGAAGACGACTACAGCAACGGCCATGGCTTCCCGTGGGTCTACAAGACGCTGGGCATCGGCAAATTGGTGGGTGCTCCCGTGGCAGGAACTATGACTGCCGTGTGGTGGGAACACCTCCTTGACGGTAGTCTAGTGTTTGGTATTCCGCAAGTGGGATGCAAGGGTATGGACGGCAAATTTGGCGAAAACGCCACGTTGCGCCCCGACATAGAAGTCTATAACACGCCTGAAGACTATCTGCGCGGCAACGACGAACAACTCAAAGTGGCTGTTCGAGAAATGCTCAAACAGCTTGATGCGAAAAAATAAACATAGTGTATCATTGCGTAAGAGGCAGTCTTAGCATGTCTAAGACTGCCTCTTACACATCATAAGTCTGCCTCTTAGCCATCGCGGG
>CAVKQP010000086.1:3456-8251 GCA_963658165.1 Clostridium sp. CAG:302
GACTTATGATTTTTATAACGGTGTGTTGTTATATGTTCTTCAGCGATCCAAACTCACTGGCAAGTCCGCCTTCACTGGTTTCCTTATAGAGTGAAGGCAAGTCGTGACCCGTGCGCTTCATCACCTGCACCACTTTGTCGAACGACACACGGTGGTTTCCGTCGCTGAACGCAGCGTATAGGTTGGCATCAAGGGCACGTGTGGCAGCAAAGGCATTGCGCTCTATGCAAGGTATCTGAACCAGTCCGCACACGGGATCGCACGTCATGCCAAGATGATGTTCCAGTCCCATTTCGGCTGCATATTCTATTTGCGATGGGCTACCGCCAAACAACTGGCACACGGCAGCCGAAGCCATGGCACACGCCACGCCCACTTCGCCCTGGCAGCCCACGTCGGCGCCCGAGATAGAAGCGTTTTCCTTCACAATGTTACCTACCAGTCCGGCTGTAGCAATGGCGTGGAGAATCTTGGTATCATTGAATTCGTGCCACTTCTGACAGTGATAGAGCACAGCGGGAAGTACGCCGCAAGCGCCACAAGTGGGGGCGGTGACGATGGTGCCACCCGATGCGTTCTCCTCGCTGACGGCGAGTGCGTAGGCGTTAACCATGCCTCGCGTCTGCAGTTCACGCTTGTAGCCCGATGCTTTCACATAGTAGGTGGGTGCCTTGCGCATGAGGTTGAGTGGCCCAGGGAGCCGTCCCTCGTGGTTCAACCCACGCACCACCGACTCTTTCATGCATGTCCACACGGTCTGCAAGTAGTCCCAGATGTCGCTTTCCTCGCACATCTGCACATACTCCCAATAGTTGCGGCCATTGTCGTAACACCAGTTCATGATCTCCGTCATGGTCGACATGTCGTAGACAGGCTGCGTGTCAAACATGTCGTGAGGCTTTCCTTCAGAGAGCGCACCGCCTCCAATGCTATAGACAGTCCATTCTGCAGCGACCCGTTCTTCCGCATCTTTTGCCACGAAAGTCATGCCATTCGGATGGAAAGGCAGGAACACGTCGGGCTTCCAGACGATGCTGACGGGTGCTTGGGGGCTGAGCACGTCTTCGATAGCGCGGTCGGTCATGTGGCCACGACCCGTTGCGGCAAGACTTCCATAGAGGGTTACCTCGAATGAGGAAGCCTCGGGATGTTGCTCAAGAAATATTTTTGCAGCCTTCTGCGGGCCCATGGTGTGACTACTGGATGGCCCTTTGCCGATGCGATAGAGTTCTTTCAGTGATTTCATGTTGTGTTGCTTACCAGAATTTGTTGTGTTCTTCATTATATTCAAACCCCGCTTTTTTCAGTTTATCCTCAAGGTTCTTGCGGTCTACACCCATGTCTTCACATAGCTCGTCGAGCGATGCATAGTCGTCACGAAGCAACATGTTGACCGCCGAAAAGAGTATCATGGGGTCTTCGGGTAATTTTTCCATTCTTCCAAATATATAATAATGTTGTTCTTTCTCTACCTGTTTCAAGCGTTTACAGGGGTGTTAGGTACTGCTGAAACGCCAAGCAAAGTTAGGACTATTCTTCAGTATGTGCAAGAAAAGGTGGGTCTATTTTCACAACAAATGGCGCTTTTTGTTGCACCATTCAATATTTGACAGTAACTTAGTCGTAAAAAAGAGAATGAACAAAGAAGAAACTTGGTTGCTCAACTATGCCAAACTCATGGCGTATGTGGTGGACCACAGACAACTGCCAGACAAGAAAAAGGTGGAAAACAGAGGATTGTTGAACTGGTGGAAATATAACATCAAGCAGTTGAAACAGGGTAAAATGGATGCTACAAGGAGCCGGATGCTTGCCGTACTGAGCGATGCACGTATGCTTCACGGACTGTTTTACACAGAGAAAGACACGACCTCAGCAGCACAAGAAACAGAGTGAACATTGTTCTATTTTGCCGCAGATTTGCTTTAATCAAAGGTTAAATTTGGCTTATAAAGCAAAAAACCGTAACTTTGCAAGCCTAAAGAGAGAAAAGAGAGATTTGTAAAATCATAAACAACAGGATATGCATATAAACCAAATACCCCCCCGCACAAAGCATTGGGCGCTGGTGGGTTGTTGTTGTAGTTGTTTGGCCATCCCTGCGAAAGGCGCAGCGCAAACAGATAGTGTGGCAACAACACACACAAACGTTTCTATCGGCAACCATTTCATTCAGGGTAAAGTGTTCGACGGAAACGATAACGAACCCATGGTAGGCGTCACTGTCATGGTAGAAGGTACGACTAACGGCGTGACCACAGACGTGAACGGCAATTTCTCCTTGCCTGTATCAGGCAAAGGGACCATTGTTTTCTCGTTTGTAGGCTACAAGAAAGCCGTGATGAAATATGACGGCAAAAACACGCAAGCGTTCTCCCGCGTGGTGATGAAGTCGGATGCGCTCGACATCAAAGACGTGGTGGTCACTGGTATCTATCGCCGTCGCAAAGACAGTTTCACGGGTTCTTCCACCTCGTTCAACGGAGAAGAACTCAAAAGCGTAGGCGCACAAAACGTGCTGCAGAGCTTGAAGACACTCGATCCTTCGTTTAAGATTGTAGAAAACAACCTCACTGGTTCCAACCCAAACAAGACTCCCGACGTGGAGATAAGGGGAAAATCGAGCGTTGCGGGGCTCAAAGAGGAATATGGAACCGACCCCAACCAACCCTTGTTCATCCTTGATGGCTTCGAGACAACGCTCGAAACCGTGATGAATCTCAACATGAACCGCGTGGCTTCAGTAACGCTCCTGAAAGACGCAGCCTCTACTGCCATCTACGGATCTAAGGCTGCCAATGGCGTAGTCGTCATTGAAACCAAAGCGCCAACCAAAGGTAAGCTCCAGATATCGTATAAAGGCGACTATAGTCTCGACTTTGCAGACTTGTCAGACTATAATTTAATGAACGCGCGCGAGAAGTTGCAGTTTGAAGAACTGGCAGGTGTATATAAGGATACAACCAATGATCCGTTCAATCAAATCAAGCTCGACAACTTGCGAAATTCGCGCCTGCGTGACATCGAGCAAGGCGTTGACACCTATTGGCTCAGCGTCCCACTGCGCACAGGTTTCACCCACAAGCACAACGTCTATGCCGAAGGCGGTGAGAACAACATACGCTACGGCATAGGATTGAACTATGGCAGCGTCAACGGCGTGATGAAAGGGAGCGACCGACAGACCCTTGGCGGCAACCTCGATCTCATCTATCGCACCGGCAAGTTCCAGTTTAGCAACAAGTTGACCATAGACTATCTGGAGACTAACGACCCCACGGTGACCTTTGACGAATATGCCAATGCCAACCCATACTATCGCAAATATGGCGCAGATGGCAAGATTAGCAAGTATCTCTACTATCCTGAAGATGGTCTGAACGACAATCCCGTCAGCAATCCGCTATGGAACGCTCATCTAAACAATTATGATAAGGGGCAGAGATTTGGGTTTACCAACAACTTTATTGCTGAGTGGTTTGCCACTACCGACCTGCGCTTGCGTGGCAAGTTTGGCATTACCAAATATGACGACACACAGGACGAGCGCTTATCTCCCGAGCACACACAGTTTGACGACAAAGATGAGACCCAAAAGGGACTCTACACCCACTCGCTGCAAAAATATCTCTATTACGAAGGCGACGTGTCTGCCACCTACGGAAGGCTCTTTGCCGACAAGCATCAGGTGAATGCAGTGCTTGGATTCAACTTTAGTAACACCAATAGCAAGACCAACGGCTACTCGGCTACTGGCTTTACTGACGACCAGTTCTCGGCACCTTCGTTTGCCAACAACTACCCCGAAGGAGGCAAGTCGACCTATAGTGAGAGTGTGAAACATGCCGCTAGCTTCTACCTGAACGGTGGTTATGCCTACGACAATCGCTATCTTCTTGATTTCAACTTGCGCAGTGACGGTGCTTCCATGTTTGGTACAGACAACCGATTCCGCACCACCTGGTCGGTCGGCTTGGGTTGGAACATACACAAGGAGACATGGATGCAGAAGAACAACTGGTTTCAGCTGCTCAAGCTTCGTGCCTCTGTGGGTAACCCAGGCAACCAGAATTTCTCTGCCTATCAGGCATATACCACCTATGTATTCAACAGTTTGATGACCAATGTGTTCGGTACAGGTGTGGTTATCAATGCTCTAGGCAACAAAGAACTGGCTTGGCAAGAAACCATCAACTATAACTTCGGGGCAGACATCACCACTTTGAACAACCGCCTCAACCTGACTCTTGACTACTACATCAAGAATACCGACCCCTTACTCGCCGTCATCACGACGCCAGGATCTATGGGTGTGACCAGCGAAGCACTCAATGCCGGTAAGCAGAAGACACGCGGATGGGAAGCTACTGTGAAATTCTCACCCATCTACATGCCCGAACACCGCATCAACTGGAACATATCGTTGTCTGCAACCCACTCTAAATCGGAATATGCAGACATTGGTAATGCCTTCAGTGCGCTCAATGAGAGTGGCAAAAGTTCGCTCCACAGCACCACCCGCTACTATGACGGCGGTTCTCCCACTGCCATTTGGGCTGTGCGATCGGCAGGAATAGACCCCGCCACGGGCAAAGAACTGTTTATCAAGCGCGACGGTAGCTATTCGTTTACCTACGACACCGACGACGAGGTGGTGTGTGGTGACACCGAACCAGATGTGGAAGGCTTGCTCGGAACCAACTTCTATTATAAAGGATTTACGTTTAGCTGCTATTTCAGATATCAGGTTGGCGGACAGGAATTCAACAGTTCGCTGTTCGACAAAGTGGAAAAC
>CAVKQP010000087.1:0-8160 GCA_963658165.1 Clostridium sp. CAG:302
GCAATAGGGAGGCCATAAAAGCCGTGCCCAATCGGTAAGTCTTATTCATCTTTTGTTTGCGTAATTCTTATTTATGTTTGTTCACTGTGGCAAGAACATCCGGGTTCACAACCACAGCATATTTCGTTCTCAAAGATTTCACCCATTCCTTCTCAAGCATATCTTGATAGTCTGCGGTTACAAGTCCGCGCACATCATCCAGTTCCTTGGGGGCCTTGATGATTTTGCCGTACACGGCATCAATCGGATAATCCTTCAGTGCCTTCACTTCCGTATTTTGGCCAAACACTTCTCGGTCGACCAAAGCATTATCACCTTGTTTGAACAGTCCTTTTTCCACACGTATACGGATGGTACTGTCATTATTAAATGTAGTGCGGAGCTTTTCCGCCCATTTATCAAAAGAGAGTCCCTTCACACAATCCTTCACTGCCTTCACGTCTTCTTGTTTTTTCACATGATAGACCATACCTTTGAAGCGAGGAGAATCCCACTTGTATTTGTTCTTGTTTTTCTTGAAATACGACTGCAATCCTTGCTCGTCTTTTGATGCTTTGTCCCAAACTAAGCGATTGCTTATCTCGAAGAGAAGCAGTCCATCATGATACTCACGTATCAGATTTTTCAGATCGGGGTCTGCCGCCTCCATTTCTTTTTCTTTCTGGGCCAAGACAGACTGAGGTGTAGCCCCTTTGCCTGCCGTTGCTGCCAAGGCACTCAATTTCTTGTCAATAATACGCTCGCGCAAGCCACGAGCATCTATAAAGCGTAAGATGTCATTGCGGACAGAATCGTAGGGATCAAACATCTTTTTTTCTTTCAATAGGATAATATGATAACCCGCTGGAGACAAAAAAGGCTTACTCATCTGTCCCACTTTCAATGCCATCATTTGGTCTTCAAACTCTTTCAGTGTCTGTCCCTTGGAAATCCAAGGAAGAAGTCCACCTTCCTTTGCAGAGCCTGGGTCTTGCGAATATTTCTTTGCCAACGCTGAGAAATCAGCCCCATTCTTCAAGGCTGTATAAATAGAATCGATGCGTTGTTCAGCCTGAGCTTTGTCTTGAGAAGATGCTTGCTGAGACAACATCAACAGGATGTGTGCCGGACGAAACAATCCACCCAAAGAGTCTATACGATGTTGAGTCTCTGCGTATATTCGTTTGGCTTCATCTTCTACATCAGCATCAGTAATGATGGCAGGACGTATTTGTTGATCGCGATATGTAGCAAACTCTTTCTTGAACGAATCTAGTGTGTCCAAGTGGGCATCAATAGCAGCCGCCACCTTCAACTTATAGTTGATGAACAGGTCGACATACTCTTCCACACTTTTCTTGTCGATCACACTTTCTGTATTGTTCTTGTTATAAGAGTATTCAAACTCAGAACGACTGATAGGCTGACCATTGATTGTCATGATCACAGCATCATCGGTCTGAGCACAAGCCGCAGTGCCGCAAAACAACGCCACTGCCAACATCGCTTTCATCTTCATCATTTATTCAAGCCTTTGAGTCTTTTAGTTAAGAGTGTATGGGGCGAACACTCATGTCCGCCCCACATACTTCGTTCAATATATCCCCCTCATTATTGAGGACGGCTATAGTTTGGAGCCTCACTGGTGATAGTAATATCATGTGGATGACTCTCAAGCACACCGGCATTGGTAATGCGGGTAAACTTGGCATCATGCAATTTTTCTATCGTAGGAGCGCCACAATAGCCCATACCCGAGCGCAAACCGCCAATCAACTGATAAATCACTTCTTGAACAGTACCCTTGTAAGGCACACGACCTGCAATTCCTTCTGGCACAAGTTTCTTTACATCTTTTGTGTCACCCTGGAAATAGCGGTCTTTTGAACCATTCTTCTGTTCCATGGCTTCGAGAGAACCCATACCACGATAGCTCTTAAACTTACGTCCATTGAAAATGATGGTCTCGCCAGGACTTTCTTCCGTACCAGCAACCAAAGAACCAATCATGACGCAGCTACCACCAGCAGCAATAGCCTTCACGATGTCGCCAGAATAGCGAAGACCGCCGTCTGCAATAAGAGGCACATTAGTACCCTTCAGTGCACTATACACATCGTAGACAGCACTCAACTGAGGAACACCGACACCGGCAACCACACGCGTTGTGCAGATAGAACCCGGGCCGATACCCACTTTCACAGCATCTGCGCCATTGTCTACAAGCATTTTTGCTGCAGCGCCCGTAGCCACGTTACCTACAACAATATCTACATTTGAGAATGCCGCCTTAGCTTCCTTCAGCTTTTCGATGACATACTTAGAGTGTCCGTGAGCTGTATCGATTACAATAGCGTCTGCACCTGCATCAACCAATGCTTGCATTCTGTCAAGCGTATCTGCCGTAACGCCTACACCTGCAGCCACACGAAGACGACCTTTCTCATCCTTGCAAGCCATCGGTTTGTCTTTGGCCTTGGTGATGTCTTTATAGGTGATAAGACCGACCAAATGGTTATCCTTATCTACGACAGGAAGTTTTTCAATCTTGTTTTCCTGCAGAATCTGCGCAGCGGCAATCAAGTCGGTCTGCTGATGGGTAGTAACCAAGTTTTCTGTAGTCATCACCTCGTCTATCGTCTTGTCCAAACGGCGTTCAAAGCGCAAGTCACGATTGGTCACGATTCCGACCAAATGATTTTCTTCGTCCACTACTGGAATACCTCCAATGTGATAATCGGCCATCATATCAAGCGCATCTTGCACGGTACGTCCCTTGCGAATAGTCACAGGGTCATAAATCATACCGTTTTCAGCACGCTTGACGATTGCGACCTGACGAGCCTGTTCCTCTATGCTCATATTCTTGTGGATAACACCGATACCGCCTTCGCGGGCAATAGCTATAGCCATTGAAGACTCCGTTACGGTATCCATTGCAGCCGTAACAAACGGGACATTCAAAGCGATGTTTCGAGAGAATTTGGTTTTCAACTCTACTGTCTTTGGCAGTACTTCTGAATAAGCAGGAATAAGCAGGACGTCATCGAAGGTCAGACCGTCCATCAAAATTTTATCTGCAACAAATGATGACATATATTTAAAAATTTATTGCGTGCAAATTTAGCAATTATTTTTCAGCCAATTGCCACATTCGCCTGAATTTCTTTTTATCATTAATTCTATTTAACCCTAATTTGCCATTTCGGAAAGGAATTTAATGCGGACAAGCCGTATCTCATCTTCGGTATAATCACCCAATTCGCCTACAGCCGTATCTATATTGTCAGTTTCACTATTCCGAAAATATTCATAGATGTCGTCTACATGCTCATCATCCATCACTTCTTCCAGGAAATAGTCAATATTCAGTTTGGTTCCGCTATAAACAATAGCTTCCACCTCATCAAGCATTTCATCAAAACCGATTCCCAAAGCCGCAGCTATGTCATCAAGCGCTATTTGCCTATCTATATTTTGGATAATCTTCACCTTCACCATCGACTTCTTAGCTACGGTACGCACTCTTAATTCTTCAGGGCGCTCAATCTCATTGTCCTTGCAATATTTTTTGATAAGTTCACAAAAACCCTTTCCATAGCGCTTTGCCTTACCGGCTCCCACACCTTGTATATTTTGGAGTTCTTGCAAATCAACAGGATACATCATTGCCATCTGCTTAAGCGATTCGTCTTGGAAAATCACATAAGGTGGCAATTGTAGTTTTTGCGAGGTTTTCTTGCGCAAGTCCACCAGCATCCGATACAAGGCCGGATCTAAAGCAGAAGTTGAGCCATCATGAAAGTCTTCTTCCAATCCACCCTTGAATTCATTGTCCCGAACGATCATGAAAGAACAGGGATGTTTCATATACCTTTTACCTGCAGCTGTCAGTTTCAACAAGCCATAGTTTTCTACATCCTTCTTTAAGTAGCCGGCAATGATTGCCTGACGAATCACTGGGTTCCACAATTTATCATCCTCGTCTTCTCCAGAACCGAATTCTTCGAGCAAATGATGCTTGTGTGAAACCAAATCATCCGTACCTCTTCCTTTTACGAAATCTATAATGTATTCTGATCGGAAATTTTCTTTTACCGCAGCTACGGCATGAAGAACGATTTCCAACATCTTTTGGCCCTCAATTCGTTGCTTCGGATGCAGACAGTTGTCACAATTTCCACAATTGTCTTTGTCATACTCCTCACCGAAATAATGAAGCAGCATTTTTCTTCTGCACACCGACGATTCCGCATAAGCCGCTGTTTCTTGGAGCAACTGCCGACCAATATCCTGTTCTGAAACAGGTTTGCCCTCCATAAATTTCTCCAGTTTCTTAAGATCCTTGTTGGAATAAAAAGCAATGCAAATGCCTTCTCCACCATCACGTCCAGCTCGACCAGTTTCTTGATAATAGCCTTCAAGACTCTTGGGGATGTCATAATGAATAACAAATCGCACATCCGACTTGTCTATTCCCATACCAAATGCGATAGTAGCAACGATTACATCAATTTTCTCCATCAAGAAATCATCTTGCGTTTGTGATCGTGTTGCCGAATCCAAACCCGCATGATATGGAGCTGCCTTGATGTCATTTGCTTTCAATATGGCCGCCAACTCTTCAACTTTCTTACGCGACAAACAATAAATAATACCACTCTTACCCAAATGTTGGCGGATAAACATAATAATCTGCCGATCCACATCATCGGTCTTCAAACGCACTTCATAATAAAGATTGGGGCGGTTGAAAGAACTCTTAAATTCTTTCGCATCCAATATATCCAAATTCTTGATAATATCTGTGCGCACTTTGTCTGTGGCCGTTGCTGTGAGAGCAATAATCGGTGCACGTCCTATCTCATCTACAATCGGACGTATACGACGATATTCCGGACGAAAATCGTGTCCCCACTCCGAGATACAATGTGCTTCATCTATGGCATAAAAAGAGATCTTGACAGTCTTAAGAAAATCTACGTTTTCTGCTTTAGTCAAGGATTCGGGGGCAACATAAAGCAATTTTGTCTTCCTCGACATCACATCAGACTTCACCGTTTCTATTGCAGAACGGTTCAACGAAGAGTTCAAATAATGAGCGACACCATCATCCTCACTTAAGCCATTGATGACATCTACTTGATTTTTCATCAAGGCTATGAGAGGAGAAACAACAATTGCAGTTCCGTCCATTATCAATGAAGGCAACTGATAGCAAAGACTCTTTCCGCCTCCCGTCGGCATCAGCACAAAAGTGTCATTACCTTCAAGGACATTGCGAATAATTGCCTCTTGATCGCCTTTGAACTTATCAAAGCCGAAATAATATTTCAATTGCTGTATCAGATTCACTTCCTTAGCCATATTAATAAACGATTATGTCTACTGCCATTCTATCTCATTAGGAAATGTATCTTCCCCTTCTTGCAAGAGGAGAAGATACATTTTCTTTATACGTCTCCTTCCAATTTCTGAAGATTAGCCTTGTCCAATTGCTTTTTTGCGTAGTCAAGCGTTACCGTAAACTTCTTTACTTTTGCTGCTGGAATTTCAAACATTGCATCCATGATGATACTTTCAACAATTGAACGCAATCCTCGAGCACCCAACTTATATTCCATTGCCTTGTCAACAATGAAATCATACACTTCTTGTTCAAACTCCAAACAGATGCCATCCATTTCAAAGAGTTTCTTATATTGCTTAATGATAGAATTCTTGGGTTCCACCAAGATCTTTTCCAAAGCCGCTCTATCCAAGGGATTCAAATAGGTGAGTACCGGCAAACGACCAATAATCTCAGGAATCAATCCAAACGACTTCAAGTCTTGAGGAAGAATATATTTCATCAAGTTGTTGGTGTCTATCTTATAGACATTCTGCACCGAAGCATAGCCCACGGTATGGGTATTCAAGCGTTGTGCAATTTTACGTTCTATTCCATCAAAAGCTCCACCACAAATAAACAAAATATTCTTGGTATCTACATGGATATAGTCTTGGTCCGGATGCTTGCGTCCTCCCTTAGGTGGAACGTTAACCATCGTTCCTTCAAGCAGTTTAAGCATACTCTGCTGCACGCCCTCACCACTCACGTCACGGGTAATACTTGGATTGTCACCCTTACGGGCTATCTTGTCAATTTCATCAATAAACACGATTCCACATTCGGCTGCTTTCACATCATAATTTGCCACTTGAAGTAATCGTGAGAGTATACTCTCTACATCTTCACCTACATATCCAGCCTCTGTAAATACAGTCGCATCAACGATCGTAAATGGGACATCCAACAATTTGGCGATAGTACGAGCCAATAAGGTCTTTCCTGTACCCGTGCTACCAACCATAATGATGTTACTTTTCTCTATTTCCACACCACTAGTATCTTGTGGTTGCTGAAGGCGCTTATAATGGTTATAAACTGCAACGGAAAGATACTTTTTTGCATCATCTTGACCGATAATATACTCATCAAGATATTTCTTTATTTCTGTCGGCTTCGGCACTTTCGCAAGTTTAAATGCGCCCTTACCTTTTTTCCTTTCCAAAGCCCCTGAGGTATGCAATATTTCGTATGCCTGTTGCACACATTGGTCACAAATATTGCCAGAAAGTCCTGTCACTAACAATTTGACTTCACTTTCACTCCTACCACAGAAGCTACACACTTTCTTTGCCATTCTGGTTCCCTTGTTTATTTCTGCTTTCGTGTCATCACCTCGTCAATCATACCATATTCCTTCGCTTCTTCTGCTGTCATCCAGTAATTGCGATCACTGTCATTCCAAACCTTTTCGTATGGAGTATGAGAATGTTCTGAGATGATGGTATAGAGTTCTTTCTTGAATTTCTGTATTTCCTTCGCTTCAATTTCAATATCGGAAGCCTGACCCTGCACACCGCCCAACGGCTGATGAATCATCACACGACTATGGGTCAGTGCAGAACGTTTACCTTCTGTTCCTGCTACAAGAAGCACGGCAGCCATAGAAGCAGCCATTCCCGTACACATCGTAGCCACATCGCTTGAGATGAACTGCATTGTGTCATAAATGCCGAGTCCTGCAGTAACACTTCCACCAGGAGAATTTATATAGATAGAGATATCCTTGCCTGGGTCTACTGAATCCAAGTACAATAATTGGGCTTGTAACGTGTTGGCCGTATAATCATCTATTTGTGTACCTAAAAAGATAACTCGATCCATCATCAAACGAGAGAATACGTCCATCTGAGTCACATTGAGTTGCCGTTCCTCCAAAATATAAGGATTAAGATACTGCGCCTGAGAACTTACCACATCGTCAAGCACCATACCATTTATGCCAAGCTTAGTTGTGGCATACTTTCTAAAGTCATTCATCATAATAGTAATACCTAAATTATATAGACAAAAAGAGAGGTTATCGACCTCTTTTCTCCTGTTATAGCAACAAAGATACTAAAAAAAGTCGATAACCTCTACAATATTAGAAGTTTTTATAAAAAAAATCCTTATTCTCCCATCATCTTATTAAAGTCATCAAGGGAAATATTCTTCTCTTCCAAAGCGACTACATCCTTCAATGCCGATGTTAACTTCACGTCAACAGCACGATCTACGAACTGATCAACTGCTTCTTTTTTCTTCAGCATTTCCTGAACATAATTGTCAAGATATTCCTCTGGCACATTACCCATACCATATTGAGCGAACTGCATACGAGCTACTTCCTTTGCAGCAGCCTTTACATCAGCATCTTCTATCTTAATCTTGGTCTGCTCAACAAGTGCCTCTTTCACGAGATGCCATGTAAGCTCTTTGATGCTCTGTTCATAATTCTTCTCTACAAATTCATCGTCCTTATCTGGATTATTGCGCTTCATGATTTTCTTCAAAAGTGCATCAGGATAAACAACCTTATCATTTTTCTTCTCGCAATGAGCACGGACATCCAACAAGAACTTATAATCACTATTCAGCTTCAACTGCTCTTTCAGGCCTTCTGCAATCTTGCTTCGGAATTCTTCTTCACTCTTCACTTCGTCCTTACCATATACGTTATCAAAGAGTTCCTGATTTACTTCAGCCTTTACATAGCGACTAATTTCAGTTACAAGATAGGTGAAATTAGAATCCATTTCTGCAACTTTCTCTCGTTCTATCTTAAGAAGTGAAGAGATTTCAGCCTCGTT
>CAVKQP010000088.1:0-8146 GCA_963658165.1 Clostridium sp. CAG:302
ATGATTATCAGGGCTTGGTAGTAGGATTCCTTACCCAAAATGAGGGACATGCCACCCCGGTAGGTTATATAGAGAACTGTCATGTACAAAAAGGAAATCTTTACCGCGATGGTGATGGCTCTCCCGACTATGTGGGCGGCATCGTGGGCAAGATAGACATGAGTGCCCAAGTGCGCGATTGCTCGTTCTTAGGCACTGTAAAAGCACATGAAAACCGCATAGGTGGTATAGCTGGATATATGGATTCGGGTGCTAAGATGTATCGTTGCTCTACTCTGGGCGGCTCTGTTGTTTGGGGAAACAACTATGTAGGTGGCGTGGTTGGTTATATGACTGATGACGACACTCGTATAGAAAACTGCTATGCCAACCAAACTGATGGGCAAATAACCATTCATGCTGAAAATGGCAACTACTCTGGATTAGTGCGTGGCTACGACAAGAGCGGAACGACAGACAATACCCCATATACGGAAGCAAATCTGCAGTATGCCCTTACAGGCTATCAGATGAAGAAAGAGGCAGGCACGGCAAAGGAAGTGCACATCAGCAGTACTGCTACGCAGGGTAAAGGCACCTACTATGCCATCGTAGATATAGGTACCAAGAACGATTACTTTACCACAGAGATAGAGCGGTTGCCAGGAGTAGAGGAACTCTACTTTTGGGACAACAACAGCAACATTGCTGGTACAGAGGCATGCGGCTGGATCAACATGAAGATAGACGATTACGCCTTTGACAGTAGTTTCAAGAAGCTCTGGATGAAATATCATATGTTTGCCGGTTCCGACCACGACGTCATGTTGCGTCCTAGCGATGTGCTTCCTGCAGGCAAAAAGATGTTGGAAAACTGTCCTGACGCCCGCATATACGTAGATGCTGAGTACTATCAAGACTTTGTAGACGGCAATACCTTGTGGAACCGCGAAGAGTATAAAGACAAGATTATCCCTACTACCGCTATGCGTACCGAAGATGTTAATGCCTTGTATGGAGCCCGCTATGCCTACGACCGCAACCGCGACAAGACGGGGTCGATTGTCAAAGTGGCTAATGGTTCCGTATATGGTGTAAGCCAAGTGCATGTGATAGGAGCCGATGACAGTTGGCTGAACGATGCTGCCAACGACAACACCTTGTGGATACACCAAGACATAGGTGAAACTTACGACTACAACACCACCAAGGTGTGGGCAAGCTCGTTCAAAGGTAAGGACAACATCAAGCAGGTGAAGTTTAAGGCTATCACCAAGTCGGGTCGTCGTCCCAGTCAGGCATTCCACATCGAGTTGGGCGACTCTGCCTTTGCCAACTGTAAGAACCTTGTGGCATTCAACGTGGCGCTCTACTCAGATGTAGGCAAAGACCACGTAGAGATGATTCACCCCAAGGACATGCCATTGGGTGAGGATGTGTTCGCTGGTTGCCCCAATTTGAAAATATACGTAGACCCAGCATTGCTCTCGGAGTTTCGTAATGATGCAGCCTATGGCTGGAATAAGTATAGAGACATCATCTACGCGTCTAACAATGCTTGGGATGAATATACCGAAGATGGTGTAAAGTATGGCTACTACACCTCTTCCGATGGTCAGACTCGCTATACCAACAAGAACAGAGAAGAGATGGAGGCTATCTTGGAACCTTGGACTGGCGAACTGAATTATTTCACACCCAACAGTGTGCTTTGCACCAACAACAGTAACACCATATATTATATGGTAGCCTCTGGATTGGATACTGACAATAGCGACATTAAGGAAGGAAAGCTGAACATCTATAACGATATAGGTAATGCCTATAACTACAAGACCATAGCCCTCTCTGGAACTGCTTTCCGTGGCAATCAGCAGATACAGTCGGTAATATTTACCGATTGTGCCGGCAACAATGGAAATGCCAAGGCAGACCTCTCACTGGTAATTCCCAGTGGTGCATTTGAAGGATGTTCCAACTTGAGGGAGTTTAACATGTTCCAGTATATTACCAAGGGAACCAACCACTACGAGAGCATCAAGCCCTCGCAGATACTCATTGGTAAAGATGTGTTCAAGGGTGTGCACAAAGATTTCCGCATCAAGGTGCTACCTGGCCTCTACGATGATTTTATAAAAGACCCTAACTGGAGTCAGTATAAAGACTTGATTATCTCTACCGACTATGTGCCTATAGACAAGAACGACATAACGGTCGATGACGTGAAATACGGCTATGCCACCAATACGCTGAACACCGTGGCTACTTCGTCTACGGTAAAGCTGCAGACTTCGTTGTGGAACGTACCCATCATCATTGCCGAGACCATCATCTTGGCTGCCGACATACACAGCATACTCCAAAAGTTTGGGCTCAAGGCTGCCAAGGCTGCAGAAGAAGCGGCAATTAACAGTGCTACTAATACGTACGAAGCAGGAATAGCTAAGGTACAAGACAAGATAGTACAAACTCACTTGACCGTATTTGAGAATACCTCTACCAACCCCAATGTAAACTGGTATGTAAATCTTACACAGGAAGAGAAGGCTGCAAAATGGGAATCTTTTATGGTAAGGCAAAATAACAAAATGATGCAGTTAGAGCAGACATACCAAAAAGCTCTATCAAAAGCAGCAGAGTCCATTGCAACCAAACGATTATTTGCCACGGCAGGAACCCTTACAACAATGGGGTCCAATGGCGTCGCTGGAACCAAACAATTGTCCAATGCTACCTCATACCTTGCCAATCGTGTATCTAAGTCATACGAAAAGAGTCCATCTCTATTTATCAACCAAGCAAATTGGGTGACTACCAAGCAGCGTACCAATGCTCCACAGATGTATGTAAAATCGATAGGTAACCAGCAAGACGTGGTGATCTATGTGAATTCTGCCAATACGAGCGATAGCCATATGCAAACGGTAGCCATAGGGCGCACGGCATTCCATGACAAGACCAATGTGAGAACCGTGAGCTTTTCTAACACCAAATACAACAAAGAACCACTTGAGCCGATGAACATATACATACCCGATGGGTGCTTCTCGGGATGTACCAATATGAATACGCTCAACTTGGTGCTCAACTATGCTGGTTACCGTTACGATGGTGCTGCCAGTTGCAAGAAAGCCTTGACACCAGACAACTTCTTGCTTACGGGTGACATCTTCGAAGGATGCGACACCTCAAAAATCAAAATCCTTGTTGGCAAGAAAGTGCTGAAAGACTTCCTTGACGATACCTATTGGGGAAAGTATAAGTCCATGTTTAAGGCTGTAGATGTCATTGAAGCAGAAAGTCAAAGCACGGAAGGATGCCGCTATACTTATGCTTTCGACGAAAACACCATGCCGCTTGAATCGCAAACCAACGGACAGAACATCAGACACCTTGATATCTTTGGTCCTGATGATACGGCACTGGGCAAATCGTCTGGTAAGGCTACACTTGTCAACGATTATGGACTGGTGCGCAATTATAAACTAGACAATGTGAAGGCAGATGCTTTCAAGGGCGATACGAAGTTAGTAACGCTTGATATTACCGACTCCAACCAAAACACGGGTGATGTCTACACGTCTTTCAACGTGGTGCTGAACGACTCAGCTTTTGCCCATTGTCCGAACTTCAAAGCCTTCAACCTGATTTACAAGAAGACCGATGGTAGCAACGCTACCGAAGCGATAACCCCAGAACAGGTGGTTCTCGGCAATGGTGTGTTTGACGACTGCCCGAAATTGAGTCTCAAGATTTGTCTTGATCAGGAATCGGCATTCTTGTCAGATCTCTCGTGGCTGAAATATGCAGACATCATAAAACCATGTCTCTTTGAACCACGCGATAACAAAGTATACAAATTGCTTAAGGACGACTACATCTTTGACGATGATTCAGACTGGAACCACATTGATGCCATGCGCGTTAGCAATCCTGCTGATTTGATCAACAAGTTTAAAGGAACAGACATAGGTTCATTTGATGAGTTCCGTGCCTTTGGCTGCTGCGGACTGAACACGGTGTATGATGGCATGTTCAGCAATTGTACATCATTGCAGAGCATACAGCTCCCAGACAGCCTCACCACCATTGGTAAAGAAGCGTTTAAGAACTGTTCGCTCCTTACCCAGCTCACCATTCCCGAAAAGGTGACTAGCATCGGTGAGAATGCCTTCCAGGGCAGTGCGCTCAACAAGATTGTGATGAAGAGTGCTGTGCCTGCAAGTATCGATGCCGCCAAGGTGTTCAATGGATTGCTCTCTAACAATGAGTATATCATCTATGTGCCCGATAGTGTGGAAGAACTCTACAAGACGAAATGGTCTGCCGTGGCAAATCATATCAATGGTGTGTCGAAGAAGAGGGGTTTGAAGGTGATTCATTTGGAAAAAGTAAATACCTTGGCAGACTCACTGAGACTTGCTATCCAGTCGAACGTGTTGTATGATGAGGTGACAGGTAATGTGGCACAGTACGACTCACTGCGCATCAGCGGTCCGCTCGATGGTCACGACATCTTGGTGCTGCGTGCTTTGGGCGGTCGTAACATCAAGAACGAGAAGAATGGTGTGGGCCATCTGCGCTATCTTGACCTCTATGATGCAGAACTGAAAGAAGGTTGGTATGCATACAACAAGAAAACGGTAGACAATAAGTGGGACGAAATCACATCAAACTGCTATATTAGCAACGATGGCGACGTGGGTAAACTGATGTTCAGTGGTATGACTGACTTGGAAACCCTTATCCTGCCGAAGAGTGCCAACAATATAGACACTTGGGCATTCTACACTTGTCCTAAGCTCACCACGCTTGTCGTGGGCGAATCCATGAATAAGGTGGGAAAGGAAGCAGGAAGCAATTGCCCGAAGATGAAATATCTGGTGATGCTGCCTGAAAGCGTGCCCACAACGCAAGACGATGCATGGGTGTTCCAAGCCACTAGCACCACAAACAAGACGAATCTTACAGGTGGAACCTCCTTAAGTGGTAGTTATAACCGTTTGGCTGCCATCATTGGTTCGCCCAAGGGTGTAGGCAACTACTTCAGCAAGAGCGCCTACTATAATGCCGCCGACTCTATAGCTACACTCTTCCAGGACCAAGCGTTATTTGAAGCGATGAAGAAGGCTCACGTGTTCTCTCCATTCGATCTTGCGAACATGACCCGTGTCAATGGCATCGTCAACGGAAACACTGAAGTGAAGAAGTTCAACGAGCTGGCTAGCTCAGCAGTTGAAGTGCTCGATGATAGCACGTTGACCAACATGAGTGGTCTTACAGAGATGTCGCTCCCCATGAATCTGCAGGAGATCACAGCCGAAGCATTCAAGGGATGTACATCGCTGAAGAACATCTATGCGTTAGGATACGAATGTCCGAAATTGGCGAGTGGCGCTTTTGATGACCTGCCTACAGACTTTGTCATCACCGTCGTAGAGGGACAAGAAGAGAAGTATCGCCAAGCATGGCCCGAATATGCCAGCCATATCAAGGGCTATCGCCCTGAACTCAACATCAGGGAGGTCACACTCAAGGAGATGAACACATTGGCAGACTCACTCGGACTGACTGTACACATGGATGACGATTGCGTGTCTGCCATCACCGGCGACATGTCGGGAATCACAGCGCTGAAGGTGAACGGCCCCATAGGAAGCAAGGATGTGGCTGTGATACGTATGCTCGCTGGTCGTGAACCAGAATGGGATGAGCAGTCGTATGCTACCAACTTGAAGTACTTGAACCTCTATGATGCCAATATATGTAAAGACGACATCTACTTCACTACAAGCGGTGATAACACGAATCTTGACAAGGCCAATGTTATTCCCAAGAAGTTCCTCAAGAACTGCTATAACTTGGAAACGGTGATCTTGCCGAAGACGGCAACCAAGATCTGTGATGAGGCATTCTACAATATGTACTCACTGCAGACATTGGTGCTAGGTGACGACCTGAACGATGTAGACGGTGATGATGCTTTCGGCGAAAGTACCAAACTTACCAAGATGGTGTTCTTGTGCAACAAAAAACCAGAAATGCACCACGATGCCTTCACCGACCCTGTGGCATGGTACGACCATAACTATAAGGTGGAGAACATGTATGTGAAGAAGGATATCAACGATGACTATACCAATGATGAGCAGTATCAAGATCACGCTAATCATATCACCAGCGTGTTCTCTAATGACGACCTCTTCCGTGCCTATGGATCAAGAGGTGTCGCCACAGAGGACGACTTGGCTGCCATCAGCGCCATCACGGGTTGGTTCACCAAGTATGACAACATCACCGACCTAAGCTCATTGGGTAGGTCGAACATTACCAAGTTTGGCAGTTCTGACGTGAGCAACCTTTCCTCGCTGCAGCACGTCACACTTCCTTCAACCCTAAAGACGCTTGCTGACAACACGTTTGAAAACAACAAGAACCTCTATTGGGTAGACTTGGGCAGTTGCGATAGCCTCCAGACCAATGTTGAGAATCTAGGTGTGCAGTCATCGGCTTTGGTGTATGCACCGAAGTCATACAATGCCACCACTCCCGCTATGTCAAATGTGGCAAGAAGCGCAGTTTTGGGTACTCTTGACGTAGCGGATGAGTTGTCAGGCACTACCAACATCGTGTATAGTGATGGGGACAATCTCACGTGCGATGAATACTTGCTCACTACCGACCACGAATTCGATGTGCCTAAGGCTTTCAATGCCAAGAGAATTGTGTTGGACCGAAAGTTCAAACCTTTCACCTACACGACAATCATCTTGCCGTTCGGTATAAAGAAGCTGCCAGCAGGCTTCAAGATGTTCAAGCTCAACAGTGATGCTATTCAGCAGGTGGCATTCAATCGTGTGTACTCTACGGAAGCCAATACACCTTATATAGTATGGGCAGAGAAAAAGAAGATGGTCATAGAAACCGATGCTTTGGTCAACGCTACTCCCGACATTTCTGGTTATCTCAATAACAAGGGCTATGTGCTTACGGGTACTTACACTACTGTCAAAAACAGTGTGGCTACAGATACCAAGTCACTTTCCTTTGACGAAAGTACTAATCTGTGGAACCTCGTTCCCTATAACGACAATGTCACTATAAGTCCATTTACAGCTTATCTTCGTATTAACGAGGCTGGTACGCCTACTACGGATGTGCCCAACGTGTTCCTTGATCCTCAGTATTTCTACAGTGTGGGCACAAACAAGCACATGCTCGACTGCGAGGATGGAAAAACGCTGACCACGGAAGATATGGATCTCATCGATGGACAGGACTTCACTGCCGACGCTGCCTTCACTGCCGACAATGCCACCTATACTCGTGAGATGAGTTCTACGTGGGGCACGCTCTGCTTGCCTTATGCCTATGAGGCAACGGGCAACACTACCTGCGAGTTCTATGAAATGACTGAGAACAAGGGTACATCGTTGGTGCTTACCAAGCTCACTGGCACTGTGGAAGCAGGTCGCCCAGTGGTGGTGCGTCGCCGCTATAGCGGAGTGCCTGTAGTGATAAACCCAAGTGAGGGGGTAGACGTGTGCACCACAGAGGGCAGTGCCCATATGATGAGCGGATCATTCACCGAGACCACGGTGCCCGAAGGTTCCTACTTTATCTCCAAGGACAAATTCTGGTTGGTGGATAGCAATCAGAATACCAAGGGCGCGAAGATCAAGGCCTATCGTGGCTATGTGACCACCAGTGGTGCGCAATCAGCCAAATTGGGCATAGAGATAGAAGGTGAAACCACAGGCATCGACGCTCTGAATAGCGCTACTGAGGATGCCAAGGCAGAATACTATACTGAGGATGGCCGTTGCACCAATGGACTGCAGAAAGGTCTTAACATCATCAAGACTGGCAAGCGCGTCATCAAAGTAATGATAAAATAAAGATATGAAAAAGACTTATATAACTCCAGCAGCCGAAGTCGTATGGATAGATGTTTCTTGTACCTTGACAGAGTTTAGCACAGGAGGAACAACGGAAAGTATTGGTGTGGAAAATAACCCCAGTGGTGGCTCCAGTACGGATAGTCCACAGACAGACGAAGGCGGAACGCCTTGGGGCGATTGACTTTTAGATGCTGAGGACGCATTTTACACACTAGGCTGCGTTGGCACTTTCACTAGGGTGCGTTGGCCATCGCACTATAGTGCAT
>CAVKQP010000089.1:0-8106 GCA_963658165.1 Clostridium sp. CAG:302
TTGCTATATTGAAAAAAGCCTTTCACACTATCGGAAGTGAGAAAGGCTTTTCTATTTTATATCTTATATCAAAGGCACACCTTTACACTTCCGACTACATTGGGTAGTAGAATAATAATGGTGCGCAAAATATGGATATTAGCATTCATCTATACACTTGTTTTTATTTTTACGCTGCAAAGTTAATGATAAGAAACGAAAGAAGCAAATAAATTATTACTTTTTTTACAAAGTTTCTTACGGTTTGTTGTCGATATACAACTTACATGTATGAAAAACTTAATATAGGGTTGTACATATCAATACCTTTGTAGTTTCTGTTTGGTAGTTTGAGTTTTCGTCACGCTCATAGATGGTAGTATAATTGCTACCGCCCTTTACCCGTTTTCTTGATGAGCTTGTGATTAGCATCGTAAGTGAAGATCAGCGTTTCAAAGTCGGTTGTGATTTTCTTCATGTATCCTGCCGCATCACGTTCTATCTGGTATTTTTCATAATCAGACAAGGCGGTCGACTTGGATTTTTCAAGCCGACCGTCCTCGTTGAAATACAGGAGCCCCACGTCCGTGAGAATCCATTTCACATTGCCATATGCGTCGAAAGCTGCAGCATCATGATACTTTTGTGCATATCCCATCTGACAAAGTAGCATAAACGCTGCCAGCAACACATATCTTATTCTGCTCATATTCATACGTTACGTTATCTTTCATCAATCGTCTGATACTCCTTCTGATCGAGCACATTCTTATATGCAGGACGGATAATACGGCGTCCGTCGAAGTTGAGTTCCTCGATGCGATGTGCCATCCAACCCACAATACGTGCCATGGCAAATATAGGTGTATATATTTCCTGTGGCAACCCTATCATCTCATAGATAAATCCGCTATAGAAATCTACGTTGGCACAGATTGGCTTCTTGGTCTTTCGGAAAGCAGATACGCACTTGATGCCTTCTTGTTCGAGCAGTCTAAGGAATTCATACTCCTCTTCCCTACCCTTTTCTTTAGCCAATTCGCCTGCCAACTTCTTGAGCTCAACAGCACGAGGGTCGCTCATGGTGTACACGGCATGACCTATTCCGTAGATGAGTCCAGACTTGTCGTATGCTTCTTTATTGAGCATACGATTCATATAGGTGTCTATTTCATCGATGCTGGTCCAGTCTTTGATTTGCTCTTTCAAGTGGTGGAACATGTTGATACACTTGATATTGGCACCTCCATGGAGTGGTCCTTTCAGCGAACCAATGCCTGCTGCAATAGACGAATAGGTGTCGGTGCGTGTAGAACTGGTCACGCGCACGGTGAATGTAGAGTTGTTACCACCGCCATGCTCTGCCTGAATGATGAGCAGCAAGTCGAGCATTCGTGCGTCCAACTCTGTGTAGGTGTTGTGCTTAAGCATATACAAGAAATTCTCGGCAATGGAGAAGTTGTCATGCGGATGGCGAATATGGAGCGACTTACCCTGTACCGAATGGCGGTAGATGTTGTAGGCATAGGCGATAATCGTAGGGAAACGTGCAATCAATTCTATTGCCTGACGCATCAAATTGTCGCGTGAAATGTCGTCGGGATTGGGATCAAAGGTGTACATCTCAAGCACGCAACGTGCAAGTATGTTCATGATGTTGCTGCCCTCAAGGTCTACGATATGAACAATGGTACGATGATCGAGCGACATGTTGTCGTTAATCAGTTCTCGGAATGCCGACAACTCTTCCTTGTCGGGCAGTTTACCTGACAAAAGAAGGTAGGCAATCTCCTCAAAGCCAAAGCGTTTTTCCTTGAGCAAGGGTGATACTAAATCGTCAAGTTCATATCCACGGTAATAGAGACGGCCCTCTGTGGGTTGCATCTTCCCCTCTGCATCGCGGTGATAACCAACTACATTTCCGATGTTGGTCAGTCCCACGAGCACACCCGTTCCGTCTTCGTTGCGGAGTCCGCGCTTCACTCCATATTTTCCAAACAATTCGTTGTCTATCTTGCACGAGTTCTTGACCTCGTCAGACAACTTATATATCAGATACTCTTTCTTCATGTCACGTTCCTTTTGTTGTTTTTAAAGTTCTGCTGCCAGTTTCTCACCAAACTCACTTGTTCCTAACGGTTTTCCGTTCGGCATAAAGCGAGCCAAGTCGGCGGTGGCATAACCTTCTACGAAGAGTTGTTCCATCGTCTTTTCGATGAGTTGAGCAGCTTCTTTCCACCCCATGTAGTCGAGCATCATGGATGCTGAAAGGATGATAGAGCACGGATTGACAATGTTCTTACCAGCAATATCGGGTGCGATACCATGAGTTGCTTCAAAGATGGCATGACCTGTGTGATAGTTAATATTAGCTCCAGGAGCTATGCCAATGCCACCTACCTGGGCTGCAAGCATATCGCTCACATAATCGCCGTTCAAGTTCATGGTGGCTATCACACTATAATCTTGTGGCTTAAGCAATGCATTTTGGAGGAAAGCGTCGCAGATGCAATCTTTAATGACCAGTTTGCCGCTCTTCAAAGCATCGCCATATTCACGTTCAGCCAATTCATAGCCCCATTTTTTAAATCCACCTTCAGTGAATTTCATGATGTTTCCTTTATGCACGAGGGTTACTGAGGGCAACTGATGGTCGAGTGCATACTCGATGGCACTACGGATGAGGCGCTCGCTACCCTCGCGTGAAACGGGTTTCACACCGAAAGACGAGGTCTTAGGGAAACGTACTTTGGTCACGCCCATCTCTTCTGAGATAAACCGATAGAATTTCTCTGCTTCGGGTGTACCTGTTTCCCACTCGATTCCGGCATAGATGTCTTCCGTGTTTTCACGGAATATGCACATGTCTACCTTCTCCGGATGCTTCACAGGCGACTCTATGCCTTGGAAATAACGCACGGGGCGCTGGCACACATATAAGTCTAAGGTCTGACGAAGTGCCACATTGAGTGAACGTATGCCGCCTCCGACTGGGGTCATCAACGGTCCTTTGATGCCGACCAAATATTCGCTGAAAGCATCAAGTGTGGCTTGTGGCAACCATTCGCCAGTCTTTTCGTGCGCCTTGCCACCTGCCAACACTTCCATCCATTCTATCTTGCGCTTGCCGTCATAGGCTTTTTCCACGGCAGCATCAACTACCTTTTGACATATGGGTGTGATTTCGCTTCCCACGCCATCACCTTCAATAAAGGGGATTGTCACCACTTCGGGTACGATCAGTTTTCCGTCTTGCTTAATTATCTTTGCCATTGTATGTTTTCCTTTCTTATTTTTGATGAAGCCTACTTCCGTTGTAGACTATTTGTTGACATAGTTGAGTGCCGATCCAGCCTTAAACCAATTGATTTGCGTTTGGTTGTATGTGTGCTCTGCCTCAAAGCTTTCCTCACTGCCATCCGTATGTTTCAAAACGACGGTCAACTTAGATCCTGGTGCGAAATCGCTGAGTCCTTTTATCGAGATGCGGTCGTCTTCTTTCACGCGGTCATAATCAGTCTTATTGACAAAGGTGAGTGCCAACATGCCTTGCTTTTTGAGGTTGGTCTCATGGATGCGAGCAAAACTCTTTGCCAAGATGACACGCACATTGAGGAAGCGTGGTTCCATGGCTGCATGCTCACGAGATGAACCTTCGCCATAGTTGTCTTCTGCCACCACAATCGATGGGATGCCTTGCGCCTTGTAGGCTTTAGCCGCCGTAGACACTTCACAATAGTCACCCGAAAGTTGGTTCTTCACCTTGTTCGACTCACCATTGAAAGCGTTGACTGCACCCATGAGCAAGTTGTCGGAGATATTTTCCAAATGTCCTCTAAACTTGAGCCATGGTCCTGCCATAGAGATATGGTCGGTGGTACACTTTCCTTGTGTCTTGATGAGCAACGACATATCGACTAAATCCTTGCCGTCCCATGGTGTGAAAGGCTGCAATTTCTGCAGTCGGTTGCTATCAGGACTGATGGCTACACTTACGCCTGAGCCATCTTCAGAAGGTACGATGAAGCCCTTGTCCTCTACTGCAAAACCCTTAGGAGGGAACACATAGCCTGCCGGTGCATCGAGTTGCACACTTTCACCTTGCTCGTTGACCAATGTGTCGGTGGCGGGATTGAAATCTAAACGACCGGCAATGGCGAGCGCAGTGGTCAGTTCTGGACTGCCAATAAAGGCATATGTATTCGGATTGCCATCCGCACGACGACGGAAATTGCGGTTGAACGATGTCACGATGGCATTCTTTCTATTGTTGTCATCGGTGTGACGCTTCCACTGTCCAATACATGGACCGCACGCGTTAGTCATAATGATGGCACCTATCTTTTTGAAATCTTCCAAGATACCATCACGTTCAGCCGTATAGCGAATCTGTTCCGAACCCGGATTGATGATGAGTTGACCCTTCACCTTGATATTTTTTTCGGCTGCTTGTCGTGCTACTGATGCTGCTCGGCACAAGTCTTCGTAGGAAGAATTGGTACAGGAACCAATCAGACCCACTTCTACAGCCATCGGATAGTCGTTGGCTACGCCCTTGGTTTTCATCTGCGAAATGGGTGTAGCAGCGTCTGGGGTGAATGGTCCGTTGAGGTGTGGCTCTACCTTACTGAGGTCTATTTCAACAATCGTATCGTAATAGGATTCTGGATGAGCATACACTTCATCATCGGCACGCAGATTTTCAGCATTCTGATGTGCCATGACTGCCACCTCTTCACGCCCTGTTTGGCGCAGATATTGGTCGGTGTTCGTGTCGTAGGGGAATATACTACAGGTGGCGCCCAATTCGGCACCCATATTACAAATCGTAGCTTTACCGGTCGCAGAAATAGAAGCCAAGCCGTCGCCGAAGTACTCCAAGATGGCATTCGTGCCACCTTTAACGGTGAGAATACCCAGGATTTCGAGAATGACATCCTTCGGCGTTGCCCAACCGCTCAACTTTCCTGACAACTTCACACCGATGAGTCGGGGCATCTTCAGTTCCCATGGCTGAGCCGTAAGCACGTCGACAGCATCAGCGCCACCCACGCCAACGGCAACCATACCGAGTCCGCCTGCATTGGGAGTGTGCGAATCAGTTCCCACCATCATGCCGCCTGGGAACGCATAGTTCTCCAAAACAACTTGATGGATGATGCCGGCTCCTGGCCCCCAAAAGCCAATATGATATTTTTGAGATACGGAACGCAAGAAATCGTAAACCTCCTTGTTGGTCTGACAAGCGGTGGGCAAATCTTCTGCAGCCCCCACATCGGCCCTGATAAGGTGGTCACAATGCACAGTGGCTGGCACAGCTACTTGATTCTTGCCTGCATTCATAAACTGCAGCAAAGCCATCTGGGCCGTTGCATCCTGCATGGCTACACGGTTAGGGCGGAAGTCCACATAGTCTACGCCGCGCTTGAACGGACGTATCTGAGTGGGGTCATAAAGATGAGAATACAACACTTTTTCCGCATAAGTGAGCGGACGCTTCAAGGTTTCTTTTGCTTGGTCTACGTTCTGCTTATAGTTAGCGTAGAAGTCACGCAACATTTCAATATCCAATATCATATTCATCCTGTTATTTGTAAGTTCGTGTGCAAAGATAACAAAAACCTTCCAAAAGTAAACAATAATGAGTATAGAATTTCAAAATGTCACATAAAATAATTGTTTTCCTTACTTTTGTCGTATAATTATACGTTCTATATGTGCTTTATCTTCACGCTTAAGGCTTAACAAACGAATTGCCCAAAATGACGATCACACGTTGGGCAATCAATAACTGTGCCTTATAGCATCGATAACTATGCCTTATAGCATCGGTAACTGTGCCTTATAGCATTGGTAAACTACCGATTCACGTGCGAGCGCGCACGCATATTAATATAATGTATCTCAGATTTTATACTTGTGTCGGTGGGTGGCCTTATGCGGCTCCACGCTTCCTCCTCCAGAACCAATGCCAAACGAGCCGCCTCCACCCGTCTTGCCGCGATATTGTTCATAGCGTTCACGGATGCGGGCTACATAGTTGACCGTTTCAGTGCCACGCATATAGCCATATTTAACCACAGGGTCGCGGTAGTATTGAGGCGAAGAAAGGTTGAGCACCTGTTGCGCCACGTGGTCCCAACGATAGGGGTCTTGCCCTTGTTTTCGGGCTAACGCCATAGCGTCGCGGATGTGATGGTAACCGCCATTGTAGCATGCCAAGGCATAGTACATGCGTTGCTCGGCACTGGGCACGTCTTTAAACTTCGCCCCCATCTCAGCCATATAACGTGCCGAAGCGGCAATATTGGCTTCTGGGTCGTGCATCATCGAGCGTGGCAACCCCAAGTGGTCGGCAGTGGTCGGCATGATTTGCATCAGTCCGCGTGCCCCTGCCCATGACACGGCGTTAGGGTCGAAACACGATTCTTGGTAACACTGCGCTGCCATCAAGCGCCAATCTATGTGCGCCGTGGCAGCATAGCGCTTGAACAATCCATCATATTTGGAAATGATGCCGGCAGCTCCGTTGAGCATGGGGGAATAGACGTGGCGCTTCACACTGCGTGAAGAGAGCAAGAAACGCTCCTCTCGTTGCACGTCGGCAAGCAGTTTGGGTGAGTACCAACGGTCGAGCGCTTGCGCCAGTTCACGACTGTCAGCCCGCACCGCCCACTGAGCACTATCGTTACCCGCACCGCAAGCCACCAGTCCTTCCTTCCGCAGCATCCGCTTGTCTATAGGACAACTGATGAGATCGGCATCACCTCGCTTCAGTCGACACACCATTTCGGTGGTGTCGGTGCACAAATCCACCCGCACAGAAACGCCTAACTGTTGGGCAAACTTCTCGCAAAGCAGATAGTAATCGCCGAGCGCTTTGCCGTGATAGTCATAATAGGTGTCGGAACCCGACAAGGTGAGCACAATCATTTCACCGTTGTTCACAATGTCGTCGAGCGAGAAAAGGTCGGTGTCTACAGTCGTGTCGCCTATCACCGTGCCCCATGGCGTAGTGGTGGGCGTTTTCCGCTGATGGCAGGAGACAAATATCAAGAGCAGGGCAAGCATGGCCCCATATAAAAAATGTCGCATTTCAATGGCTTCTATGAGTGACCTTGGGGTAGTGAAACGGGTCGTAAACGTATTTCCGAACTACAAAAGTAGTATATTTCTTGCAGAATACGGGCGAAAGCGTTACTTTTGCATTGATTTTTATAATTATTAGATATATATGTTACGTATCGCTGTTCAATCTAAGGGTCGCCTTTTTGACGACACAATGAATCTGCTTTCAGAGGCAGACATCAAGGTGAGCGCGTCTAAGCGAACGCTGCTCGTACAGTCATCCAACTTCCCTCTTGAAGTGCTTTACCTCCGCGACGACGACATTCCGCAGAGTGTGGCAGGGGGTGTGGCTGACATAGGCATTGTAGGTCTCAATGAATTTATGGAGCGCGGTGAGGATGCGCAAATCATAGAGCATCTCGGCTTCAGCAAATGTCGCTTGTCGCTCGCCATCCCCAAGGAGATTAACTACACCGGACTGCAATGGTTCAATGGCAAAAAGATAGCTACCTCCTACCCCAACATCTTGCGTAAGTTCATGGACAAGAACGGCATAAAAGCCGATATTCATGTGATTACGGGTAGCGTAGAGATTTCTCCAGGCATCGGTCTGGCAGACGGCATCTTCGACATCGTAAGTTCTGGCTCTACGCTCGTGAGCAATAACCTTCGCGAAGTGGAGGTGGTGATGCAAAGCGAAGCCGTGCTCGTGGCCAATTGGAAGATGGATGAAGACAAGCATAACATCCTCAACGAGATGTTGTTCCGCTTCAGCGCCGTGCGTTCGGCACAAGATAAGAAATATGTAATGATGAATGCACCCAAGAGCAAGGTGAAAGAAATCACCGCCGTATTGCCCGGCATCAAGTCGCCTACCATCATTCCGCTCGCTGACGACGAGTGGTGCTCAGTGCACACAGTGCTCGACGAGAAGCGTTTCTGGGAAATCATCGGCAAACTCAAAGAGCTCGGTGCACAAGGCATTCTTGTTACCCCCATCGAAAAGATGATACTTTAACATACTGACAAATACCAACAACACATCAAGATGAACATCAT
>CAVKQP010000090.1:0-7984 GCA_963658165.1 Clostridium sp. CAG:302
ATCGTAGCCTTCTTGCGACATGTAAGCCATAATGAATGTTTTGTTTTATAGTTTATAAATTGTTCTTGCCAGGGTAAACAAAAAATATAGAATTCTGACAACTCGTCACTGTCGGAATCCCATATCATTATCCTTTATCCCCGTAGTTTCCAATGCAAAGGTAGGTAATAATTCCCGAATAAGCAACTTTTAAGCCTTTAAATGTGGCTTTTTATGTTTTTATTTATAATTTTGCACCATTATTTAAAATATAACATAGTTAAGGGATGAAATTCAAGTCTACGTTATTGATTCTTTTATTGTCAATAACAAGTATGGTCGCATTGGGTCAGGGTCCAGTGCGCTTTAGTGTTCAACAGAAACAAACGGCTCCTGATGAGCTTGTAGTGACTTTCACCGGAACCATTCAAGACGGTTGGCACGTTTATTCAACGGGTATTCCTGAGGGCGGTCCAACTTCTGCAACGCTGACTACCGAGGTGGCAGAGGGCGTGAAGGCTGTCGGTAAACTCACCCCTAAAGGTAAGGAAATCAGCAAGTATGACAACATGTTTGGCATGAACTTGCGCTATTTCGAGCACAATGTTACCTTTGTGCAGAAATACAAGATTACAGGCAAGACCTTTAAGGTGAAGGGCTATTTGGAGTATGGTGCTTGCAACGATGAGAGTTGCATGCCTCCTTCAAGTATCGAATTCAACTATAGTGGCAATGGCCCTGCCGATGCACCTGAGGCTAAGGATGAGAAGGTGAAGGAAGAAACCGTGAAAGACTCTGTGCCCGCAGTGGCTGCAGCAGATAGCATTGTGGCTGATTCTGCCAAAGCAGACACCACAACGGTGGTTGGACAGGGCGACTTGTGGAAACCAGTCATCGACCAGCTCAAGGCTTTCGATGGTGGCAATGATGCGGGTACGCATTCTCTTTGGTACATTCTCATCATGGGCTTCCTCGGTGGCTTGCTCGCTGTGTTGATGCCTTGCATTTGGCCTATTATTCCTATGACCGTCAGCTTCTTCTTGAAGCGTACTAAGGATAAGTCGAAAGGCATTCGTGATGCCATCACCTATGGTGTTTCGATTATTGTCATCTACGTGGCTTTGGGCTTGATTGTGACAGCTGTGTCGGGCGGAAATGGCTTGAACAGTCTTTCTACCAATGCGGTGTTCAACATCTTCTTGTTCTTGCTCTTGGTGGTATTCGCCGTTTCCTTCTTCGGATGGTTTGAGCTTGAATTGCCTTCCAAGTGGACAAACTCTATCGACAACAAGGCTTCTGCTACAAGTGGACTTATTTCCATCTTCTTGATGGCGTTCACCTTGGTGCTTGTCAGCTTCTCTTGCACCGCACCAATCATCGGTTTGTTGCTCGCAGAAGTGTCTACCACGGGAAGCTATGCTGCTCCTGCTGTAGGCATGTTCGGCTTCGCCTTGGCGTTGGCATTGCCATTCTCTATATTCGCCATGTTCCCCACATGGTTGAAGCAAGCTCCGAAGTCGGGTTCTTGGATGAACACCATCAAGGTGGTGCTTGGCTTTGTTGAATTGGCATTCGCATTGAAGTTCCTCTCCGTAGCCGACTTGGCTTATGGTTGGCACATTCTTGACCGTGAGACTTTCCTCTCACTTTGGATTGCCATCTTCTTCTTGCTCGGTCTCTATCTCATCGGCAAATTGAAGTTCCAGAGCGATGCCATGAGTGGCGACGACAAACCAATGCCTGTGCCTTGCGTGATGTTGGGTCTCGTTTCGTTCGCATTTGCCATCTATATGGTGCCTGGTTTGTGGGGCGCACCCTGCAAGGCAGTGAGCGCATTCGCTCCTCCTGTGAACACCCAAGACTTCAACCTCAACAACAAGGAGGTGCATCCTGCCTATACCAACTACGAAGAGGGTATGGCTGCAGCTGCTGCAAAAGGCAAACCAGTGCTGATCGACTTCACAGGCTATGGTTGTGTGAACTGCCGTAAGATGGAGGCTGCTGTTTGGACAGACCCGACCGTGGCTGATATGCTTACCAAGGACTATGTGCTCATCTCACTCTATGTTGACGATAAGAAGCCGCTCGCACAACCCATCGAGGTGACAGTTAATGGCGAGAAGCGCACACTTCGCACCGTGGGTGACAAGTGGAGCTACTTGCAGCAGAGCAAGTTTGGCACGCAGGCACAGCCTTTCTACGTGGCTGTAGACAATCAGGGCAACCCGCTCACAGGTTCACAAGCCTATAAAGAGGATGTGTCTAACTACGTGAAGTTCCTTCAGGCAGGTCTCGACAAGTACAAGAAGTAATTCGTTACATGCTATATATAAATAGGTGTGGAGCCGAGATATTCGGTTTCACACCTATTTTTTTTTCAACATGACTTAATACAGAAAAATGCACTAGGGTGCGATGGCCAACGCACTATAGTGAAAGAGCCAACGCACTATAGTGCAAGTGGCAACGTACCGTAGTGTATAAAAACGTCCTCAGCATCTATTTTGGTGCACGATGATGTGGTAACTCATCATATACCTACTGCTGTAGTTACTAAATATGTGTGTTTTATGCAGTGTGTGCGCACACAATAGTTGATATATATCAAGAATACGGGCTTTTTGGAGTTTTCAAGCATCTATTTATTGTGCTGTGTGCGGAAACATCGTACCTTTGCAATGTCAATAAGACAAACGTTTAGGTTTTAGTTTAGGTAAAAAAGATTGATTAGGTTATTGGTTTAATTATTAAGATTGATTGTTTTAGGTTATTGGTTTTAGGTAAAAGATTTGTTTTGATAGGATTAGTTAAGTAAAGGTAACAAAGAAAGATTGTAGCGAAGTAAGGATAACAAAACGTTGGATAACGTCATTAGGTAGTTCGCTTAGGTAAGAAGAAGATTGGATAAGGATAACAGATGATTGACAGAAGACAAAGCCGTGAGGCTTTGACTTCAAGTCGATTGAAAGAGAAAGACTTAAAAAGGAAAGTCAGAAAATTTGAGAGCAAATTAAATGCAGATAAGAATCGCATCATTTTCCGCAAGGGAGATGATGCGATTCTTGTTTGCTACAGTGGCCCAAAAGTTAGTAGTCGACGCGCCCTCGCGTCGACCTTAGCGCTAAAAGCAAGTTACCTGTTCTGCGCCATCCTAATGCCATCCAAACAAGCACAAGAGGCGGGCGAGATGAAAAAAGTAAGGGAGAATTGCAAGCAATTCTCCCTTACGCTAATCGTATGATAGGTGTGTCTTATCCCACTTGGCTACCAGGTTTCACACTGCCCAACACAGAGGTTACATTGAGCGAGCCGTCGAAGTTGACGGCTGAGAGAATCATGCCTTGACTCTCGATGCCCATCATCTTGCGAGGTGCAAAGTTTGCCACGAACAATACATCCTTGCCGATGAGTTGTTCTGGTTCATAGTAGGCGGCAATGCCACTCAGGATGGTGCGGTCTGTGCCGCTACCATCATCGATGGTGAACTGCAAGAGTTTCTTTGACTTCTTCACCTTTTGGCAGTCCTTGATGTGTCCTACACGGATGTCCAGTTTCTCGAAGTCCTCAAAGCTACAAGTCTGCTTTACGGGTTCTGCCTTGTAGTTGGCAGCCTCATTGGCTTTCTTGGTGTCTTCCAACTTCTTGAGCTGTGCCTCGATGGCATCGTCTTCAATCTTCTCGAAGAGCAAAGCGGGCTCAGCAAGCTGGTGTCCGGGCTTCAGCAAGTCAGTAGCACCGAGCTGGTTCCAGTCGAAGTTGTCGATGTTCAGCATCTTGCGCAGTTTGTCGCTACTGAACGGCAAGAAAGGTTCGAAGGCAATGGCGAGGTTGGCTACCAACTGCAGCGAGATGTAGAGAATGGTCTCCACACGCTTCGGATCGGTCTTCCACACCTTCCAAGGTTCGCACTCTGTGATATATTTGTTGCCAATACGGGCAAGGTTCATAGCCTCTTTCTGGGCATCGCGGAACTTGAAGATGTCGAGCAGATCTTCCACCTTCTTCTTCACGTCTTTAAACTCTTCAAGCGCCTGACGATCTACGTCTTGTAGTTCGCCGCAAGCAGGCACTACGCCGTTCCAATATTTCTTGGTGAGCTGGAGCGCACGGTTCACGAAGTTGCCATAGACAGCCACCAACTCATTGTTGTTGCGGTCTTGGAAATCTTTCCATGTGAAGTTGTTGTCTTTGGTTTCAGGTGCATTAGCCGTGAGCACGTAGCGCAGCACATCCTGCTTGCCTGGGAAGTCGACGAGATATTCGTGGAGCCATACCGCCCAATTGCGTGAAGTAGAAATCTTGTCGTTCTCAAGGTTGAGGAACTCGTTGGCAGGCACGTTGTCGGGCAAGATGTAGCCGCCGTGAGCTTTGAGCATGGTTGGGAAGACGATGCAGTGGAAGACGATATTATCCTTGCCGATGAAGTGCACCAAGCGTGTTTCGGGGTCTTTCCACCACTTCTCCCACGAGTCGGGCAGCAACTCTTTGGTGTTCGAGATGTAGCCGATGGGGGCATCGAACCACACGTAGAGCACCTTGCCGTCAGCTCCTTCTACAGGAACAGGAATACCCCAGTCGAGATCGCGGGTCATGGCGCGAGGCTGCAAGTCCATGTCGAGCCAACTCTTGCACTGTCCGTAGACGTTGGGGCGCCATTCCTTGTGGTTCTCCAAAATCCAGTCTTTCAACCAGTTCTGGTATTCGTTCAAAGGCAGATACCAGTTTTTGGTTTCCTTGAGTATAGGCTGCGAACCGCTGATGGTGCTATGTGGATTGATCAGTTCGGTGGGGTCGAGGTCCTGTCCGCACTTCTCGCACTGGTCGCCATAGGCGTGTGGATTGTGGCAGTGAGGACATTCGCCCATGATATAGCGGTCGGCAAGGAACTGATGAGCCTCCTCGTCATAATACTGCTTAGTTGTCTTTTCGATGAGTTTGCCCTCTTCATAGAGCTTTTTGAAGAAGTCGGAGGCAAACTGATGGTGTGTTTCTGAGGTGGTACGGCTATAGATGTCGAAGCTGATGCCGAACTCCTCGAAGCTCTTCTTGATCATGCTATGGTAGCGGTCCACGATGTCTTGTGGGGTGCATCCCTCTTTCTTAGCACGGATGGTGATGGGCACACCATGCTCATCGGATCCACCGATGAAGACAACCTCCTGTTTCTTCAGGCGGAGATAGCGCACATAGATGTCGGCAGGCACGTAAACGCCAGCCAAGTGACCGATGTGAACGCCGCCGTTGGCATAGGGGAGGGCAGCCGTCACGGTGGTGCGTTTGAATTTTTTCTGTTCCATTTATTGTTTTGTTTTTATTGTTCTGGATGCAAAAGTACTAATTTTTTGAGAGATAAGGCGGTTTCTGCTGCTGATATTTCATGCCTCATCCGTTCTTTCTCTTCCTCATAAGGGGTTCTTGTCATGGGTTCATGATGTCGGCAGCCGACCCGCCATTGGCGATGGCTTGCTTCATCTGTTCCATGTAGGGGGCTACGTGGGTGAAGAACTGACGGTAGCCGCGGCATAGATAGTTGAGTCCCGATTCTCCATCTGTAGTTGTTGCAAAGCGGTTCTTCGGGCATTCTCCGTTGCAGGCAAACCGCCACGGACATGCTTGGCATTGGCGTGGCAAGGCGGTTTTCATGCGTCGGAAGGCAGTTTGGCGCTCGCTAAATCCCATACTTGCAAGCGGTATGTCGTGGATATTCCCCAATTTATACTCAGGAAACACGAAGTGGTCGCAAGAGTAGATGTCGCCATTCCGTTCCATGGCAAGGGCGTTGCCGCAGTAGCGCGACAGCGAGCACACGCCCGGTTCTACACCGCACCAGTTGGCCAGTGTAGCGTCGAAGAGTTGCACGAAATATTCCCCGATGTCGTGCTTGCGCCATTCGTCGAAGACGGCACAGGTGAAATGGCCCCATGCTTCTGGGGTGACCGACATCGTTGTGAGTTTGCAGTCGGCAGGATTGTCATGGATGTTGGCAATCCGTCCGTTCACCGTGCGCTCCACGATAGGTGTGAACTGGAGATAATGACAGTTGATAGACTTGAAGAAACGGTAGAACTCCACAGGATGCTCCACGTTGTAGCTGTTCACCACCGCCATGGCATTCCACATCACGTTGTATTGGTTGAGCAGATGGATGCCGTTCATCACTCGTTCAAAGGTACCCCTGCCGCTATTGTCTTTGCGATAGAGGTCGTGCATGGGTAGGGTGCCGTCGATAGAAATGCCCACGAGAAAGCCATTGTCGTGGAAGAACTTGCACCATTCTTCGTTAAGAAGTGTGCCGTTGGTCTGTATGCAGTTGTCAATGTGGTGGCTACCCGCATACTTCTGTTGCAGTTGCAGCGCCTTGCGATAGAACGACAGAGGGCGCAAGAGCGGTTCTCCGCCATGCCAAGTGAAGAGAATGTCTTGTTGTGTTTGGGCTTCTATATAGGTCTTGGTGAATAGTTCCAAGGTGTGGTCGTCCATGTTTTGTTGTGCTCCATGGGTATATAGTCCGTTCTTTTCCAAATAGTAGCAATAGTCGCAGTGCAAGTTGCAAGCTGCACCGGCAGGCTTGAGCATCACGTAGAGTGGATGGGAAAAAGGAGAAATGGTGTGTGCGGTATTCATCGTTCAGTTTTCTTGACGAGTACAAAGTTACCAATAATCCCGAACAAAACCCAAGGACGAGGAGAAAAACCTGGTTTTGTTTGGCATTGTCTACGATTTACACTACCTTTGCATACATTATTATATATAAACAAAACCATGCAAGAAACAAGACAAAACCGTATATCCCGACTTCTCCAAAAAGAACTTAGTCTGATTTTCCAAAGCCAGACACGCGCCATGCATGGCGTGATGGTCTCGGTGACACGTGTGAAAATCAGTCCCGATTTGAGCATCTGTACGGCATATCTCAGCGTGTTCCCCTCAGAAAAGGGTGAGGAAATGCTGAAGAACATTAATGCCAACGAGAAGTCTATTCGTTATGACCTGGGCACGAGAGTGCGCAACCAGTTGCGCATCATCCCAGAGTTGCGGTTCTTTATTGACGATTCTCTTGACTATATCGAACGCATCGACGAACTGTTGAAGAAATGAATTTCCCCCTTTTTGTATCCCGTCGCTACCTGTTCTCCAAGAAGAGCACGCACGCCATCAACATCATCAGTTTTATCTCGATGATGGGCATTGCTGTTGCCACGATGGCATTGGTCATCGTGCTGAGCGTGTTCAATGGCTTTCAAGACTTGGTGGCTTCGTTCTTCACTCAGTTCGATCCTCAGTTAGAGGTGGTACCTGCCCAAGGCAAGGCAGATGCTGCCGATGATCCCGTGCTCACTCGCATCCGTCGGATGCCACAGGTGGACGTGGCGACAGAATGTGTGGAGGACCAAGCGCTTGCCATCTATGGTGACAAACAAGCAATGGTGACCATCAAGGGCGTGGATGATAATTTTGACAAACTAACGCACATTACCTCGATATTGGTAGGCGATGGAGCTTTCGACCTGCATGCTGCCGACCTCGACTTTGGTGTCATCGGCATCCGTCTTGCCCAAATTCTAGGCACGGGAGCACGTTGGGATGGCTATATGAAAATCTTTGCGCCGCGACGTGAAGGGCAACTCGACATGAGTGACCCCACGAGTGGCTTTGTCGTCGACTCGTTGCTTTCTCCTGGAGTAGTATTCCAAGTGAAGCAAGCCAAGTATGATAAAGGGTATATCGTTGCTCCCATTTCTTTTGCCAGAAGACTATTCCATCGACAGGGAGAGCTGACCTCCCTCGAACTGCGACTCAAACCCGGTAGTGATTTGGAGGCAGTGAAGAAAGAGATGCAGCAGATATGCGGCACACGATATGTGGTGAAAGATCGCTACGAGCAACAGGCAGAAACCTATAATATCATGAACATAGAGAAGTTCATAGCCTACATCTTCCTCACGTTCATATTGGTGGTGGCATGCTTCAACATCATCGGCTCGCTCTCGATGCTGATCATTGA
>CAVKQP010000091.1:0-7942 GCA_963658165.1 Clostridium sp. CAG:302
GTGAATGCGGGCACCAAAAACGTCCATAACGAGATGTGGAAGCCGTGGTCGAGGGCGGTAAGATACTGATTGATTTCCACATCATGACCATTGTAGAACAGGCCAATGACGAGGTAGAGCACAAGAGATAGCAGCATGCTCGGCACCGTGGTATAAAGCATATAACGTATATGGACAAACAAATCGGCACCGGCTATTGATGAGGCGAGCACCGTGGTGTCGCTCATAGGTGACAGTTTATCACCAAAATAGGCACCCGAAATGATGGCCCCTGCGGTATAGGCATCGGGGATGCCCAAGGCATGACCAATGCCCATCAGAGCGATTCCGATGGTGGCTATGGTTGTCCACGATGTGCCAGTCATCACGGAGATGACTGATGAAATGATGCAGGCACACGGCAGTAGGAACGTGGGCGACATGATTTGCACACCATAGTAGATGAGCGTGGGCACCACGCCGCTGATCATCCAAGTGGCAGACATCATGCCGATGAGCAAGAGAATGAGGATGGACACACCCGCATCGCCTACAGTCAACTTGATTTTCTCCTCAAAGATGTTCCATGGCATCTTGTAGACTGCCATGCCCAATGCCACACATACTGCCGTGGCAATCATGAGTGCCACTTGGGATGCTCCCGCGAGAGCATCGTCTGGAAAGAGGTTGACCACTAAGATGATGAGAGCGATAAGCACTACCAATGGGATGACCGCCACCAATGGATGGGGTTGCAGGGATTGTTGTTGTGTTTGTTCCAATGTTTCTTATTTTTCGGTTTATGATATATCGTATGTTACAGTCTGACCAAGCGTGAACCTGTCAGGTTGGGGTTGTCTGCAATTACTTGCACCAAATAGATGCCGTTGTCTCCAATCTCTAGTTCGCAAGAATCGGCATCTTGCGGACCATAGGTATGCTCCTTCACTAGCTGTCCACCAGCTCGATAGATGCGCAAAGTGAAGCGACGGGGGGCTTGCTGTCCCTCAAAGTTCACACGCACCTTTCGTTCGCCAACAGGAACAATCGATACGGATGACGGAGCTTGTTGCTTAGCATGGGTGATATGCGTCATGCCAAGCACTTCTATCAGTCCGGCATAAGCATCTATCTCGCCATAACCCCACTGCGAGTTGGGCACAGCTTGCGAGGTGTCAAGTCGACGTGCAGTGCGTTCCAGCACTTGCTTCACATCGGCGGGCGACAAGTTAGGATTAGCTTCAAGCCATTGCGCCACAATGCCAGCCACGATGGGGGTGGACATCGACGTGCCCAGTTCGCTGCGCCAAGAGTAGGTGCGACCAGCATGGGTCTGACGACAAACGATGAACTCGGTGTTGCTGGGATTGGCTTCATCATAATAGCTGTTGGATGAAGACAAGATATTGGCGCCAGGAGCAACTACATCAGGTTTCACTCTATGGTCGAGTGTAGGCCCCACGGACGAGAAACCGCCCAACTTTCCACCACCACCCCAATAGCTATTAACGTGCCACGTGCCGTCGGGACGGGGATGACCCGTGCGCCACACCGTAGCTCCCACACAGATAACAGAAAGAAGACAACCGGGACAATAGACGTTGTGACTCTGCTCTCCGCGCATTGCCCGAGGGTCAAGCTCATCTGCCACAAAGCGACCTTGAAAAGCGAAAAGTTCGGCTTCTGTTCCTGATGCCAGCAATTCAAACTGAAACTTCGGATAGACTTCCGACTTTTGGAGCATCCGCATGCTGTATTCATAGATGGTCTTTCCGTCCTCGTAGACATTGGATGATGCACCTACGTTCATTACATAGCAACAACCATCAATGGTGAGTGTGTCACGGTAAAGAGAATCTTCCTGCAAACAAAGCCATTCTGCCGACACGTCTAAGGTGTCGCGAAGGGTGGCACTCTGCCATATTATGGTGCGCAAAACTGGATGACCATCGGTGCGCACATAGAGGGATGCGTTTGTGCCACCATTGAGGTCAAGAAACGTAGTGACTGACGGCGCACTACTATCTTTATATAAATAGGTGGGTACATCTCCTTGATTGCCTGCCGAAGCCACAAGGATGCGACCGGGCCCCGTCAGCTTGGCAAGTGCCTCATCGTAAAGCAGACAAATGTTTTGGAACATCTGTGGGAATCCCTCACTAAAAGAAATCACACACGGTTTGCCTTGAGCTTGAGCTTCATCAAAGATGTGCTTAAACGCCAAAATGTCGGTGGCAGTAGTATAACGGGTGAGCAGTGAGTCAGGTATAATAGCCCTATCAGTACCAACGGCGTTGCTGACTAGACACAGTTCGCACTCTGGAGCCATGCCGACATAGGGCGTAGAGGCACCACTTCCGCCACAAGTGCCCAACGTGTGGGTGCCGTGAAAAAGTAAGGGGGAGTCTACGGAACGGGCATGAGACAGGATGCTGGCAGAATCGGAAAAGAGTGTTCCCACGTAGCAAGGAATGCCTCCAACGGCTTCTTCGGGTGCGTTGGCAAGTTGATCCCAAAAACTAGTGATGCGGTAGTGCCTTTGGTCAGCGGTGAAGAAGTTGGGGTGTGTCAAATCGAAGCCCACATCGACCACTCCCATCACCACACCTTTACCAGTCAAAGGACGGGAAAGGTTAACCCCCTGTCGCACTTCTGCCGACCGAGTGATAACGGCAGAGGTGTCATTGCACAACCTACAACTGCGCTCTGCCTCTATTCTCAACACATTGGCATGGAGGGAGAGTGCCGACAGTCGGTCGAGTGGAATGTCGACCACATAGATGTCGCCCAACGAGGCTAGCACACGACAGTCCTCAGACTGGAGTTCTTGTTGTGCATCACCATTCATGCGCACTAAGGCACATAGAGAGGGGCGTGGTCCTGAGAGCGTTCGCGTACGTACACGACCCTGTTGCTCCGCCAACTGGCGCACCATAGGTGACATGCGACTATAGTCGGCACGCTGTTGCGCACCAACCGCTCCAGTCCACAGGAGTAGGAAGAAGAAAAGGAGTATACGACGCATCTTCATTTATTTTCCCAAAATGCGTTGCACGGCACGCCGGCACGCTTTACGTTCACGGATGGTCAGCGTGTGACAAACCTTGGTATTGCCTTTCTGAACGGTTGTGACTAAACGAAAACCGCTATATTTCAATATCTCATGAAGGGCACGCACCACACCACGAGTTTGGTTGAACCAGAGGTTAAAAGGCCATCGTGTGGTCGAAGTGGACACCACTACGGCACGCTTTCCCTTATGTAACGGCAAGGGAATGCCCCACTTATTTTCACCCATCATGCCATAGACGATGCGATCGAAAAGCATTTTTAGTGAGCCGGGGATGTTGCCCCAATAGCAAGGCGCACCGATGACTAACGCATCGCACCACTTTATTTGTTCCAACACACGCTGGGCATCATCATTGGGGAGCACACACGCCAAACGGCTTCGGCACGCCATGCATCCTCGGCACGGACTGACCGACAGTTCGTCCACACGCACTGTTTGGACCGCACAGCCCAATCTGCGTGCCTCGTCTTGCATTTCGCCCAACATCTCGTCTATGTTGCCACCCTTTCGGGGACTGGCATTGATGAAAAGGAAATTCATATTCCAATTTTGTTTTGTCTTGCAAAGTTATGGTATATCGCTGAAATAGGGAAACAAAAAGGTACAATATGAACAAAAAGGGGGCGTTTTCCTTTGGATTGTCTACGATTTAACGTAACTTTGCGGTCCAAAACAAACATCGTAGACATAGAATGGACAAGAAAGTAAACAAGTACATAGCCGTGGCTTACCAGCTGTACACCACCGAAGACGGCAAGACAAATCTCGTGGAGAAAACCTCTGACGACAAGCCTTTTCAGTTTATCAGCGGCTTCGGCCTTACACTCGAAGCCTTCGAGAATGCCATTGAACCTCTCGCTGAAGGCGACAACTTCGACTTCACACTCGAACCCGCACAGGCTTATGGAGAGCATGACCCCGAGCATGTGGTAGATCTCGACAAAGCAATCTTCTCCGTAAACGGACATTTCGACTCCGACCATATCTATAAAGATGCCATCGTGCCCTTGATGAATGAGGACGGCAACCGCTTCTACGGCCATGTTCTCGCCATCACAGACGACAAGGTAAAGATGGACCTGAACCATCCGCTTGCCGGCAAGACGCTCAACTTCAAAGGCTCAGTGCTCTCTTCAAGAGAAGCTACCAACGAAGAAATACAGAGTCTCATCAGCCATCTGAGCGATGAAGGCGGCTGCGGAGGCGGTTGTGAAGGCTGCGGCGGTGGTTGCGGTGGTCATGAGCATGAAGGAGGATGTGGACATCACCACGAAGGAGGATGTTGCGGACATCATCACGAATAAAGATTTTCATCCCCAGGAAACAATGTTGAGAAACCTATGAGCAATACGTTCGGAAAGATATTCACTCTGACCTCTTTCGGAGAGAGCCACGGAGCGGCAGTCGGCGGTGTCGTAGACGGCATGCCAGCAGGCATTGACATCGATATGGAGTTTATCCAAAACGAACTGGCACGCCGTAAGCCAGGACAAAGCCGCCTCACCACTAGTCGTCAAGAGGCAGACCAAGTGGAATTGCTCAGTGGTGTTTTCGAGGGGAAGTCGACGGGTACCCCCATCGGTTTCCTCGTGCGCAACACCAACCAACACTCGCAAGACTACGAAAACATGCGTTGCCTCTATCGTCCATCACATGCCGATTATACCTATCAGCAGAAGTATGGCATCAGAGACCATCGCGGTGGCGGCCGATCATCGGCACGAATCACCATCAGTAGGTGTGTGGCTGGCGCACTCTCCAAACTAGCACTCAAGCAATTGGGCGTAAGTATTCAAGCCTACACCTCACAAGTGGGAAACATTGCCCTTGAACGCGACTATCATCAATATGACCTCTCGAAGACTGAGAACAATGCCGTGCGTTGCCCCGACGAGGTGAAAGCGCAGGAAATGGAAAAGCTAATCTTGCAAGTGAAAGAGGATGGTGACACCATTGGTGGTGTAATTACGTGCGTAGTCAAAGGTGCTCCCGTGGGATTGGGTCAGCCTGAATTCGGCAAACTGCACCAAGCGCTTGGTAGTGCAATGCTTAGCATCAATGCCGTAAAAGGTTTTGAATACGGACTAGGATTTGCAGGCGTGACACAACGCGGCAGCCAGCAAAACGACGTGTTTGCAGCGAACAACGGGCATATACACACACTAACAAACCATAGCGGTGGCATTCAAGGGGGCATATCGAATGGAGAAGACATCTATTTTAGAGTTGCCTTCAAACCTGTAGCCACCCTACTCACTGAGCAGCACACCGTGGATTTGGAAGGAAACCCGACCATGCTCAAGGCGCGGGGGCGTCACGACCCTTGCGTGTTGCCACGAGCCGTGCCCATTGTCGAAGCGATGACAGCCATGACGTTGCTCGACATGTATCTGCTCAACAAGACAACCCAACTTTAGAAATTAGTCCGATGGGATGCCGGAAACGGCCATCACACACAAATGCCCTTGCACCTATCACTGTGTAGGGGCATTTGCGTCAAACAAAACATACATTAACCACAAAACACAGATGAAAAGAGACAAACTAAAGATTTTGCAGCAGGTGTTTAGCCTCATCGCCTGCATACTGATGCTCTCGTCGGTGGTCATCCTACAAAAAGGCAAATGGTGGGGACATGACTTAAGTGTTGCCACCGAGGTGCAGACTGCAGACACAGACACATTGCGCACCCTCAATGACGGAACCATCGTGGTCAACACGACGGCATTGGGCAAAGACATTGTAGGCTATGGAGGCAACGTGCCGCTTGAGATATACGTGAAAGACAATACCATTATAGACATCCAGGCACTCGACAATAGTGAAACGCCACAGTTTTTCGACTTGGCCAAAGGGTTGTTGGAGCAATGGAAGGGGCGAAAGGTGGAAGACGCTATTGCCTTGCAGGTGGATGGCGTTACGGGAGCTACCTATTCGTCGAATGCCCTGAAAGGCAACATGAAACGTGGATTGGAATATCTTGCCGACCATAAGCAAGACTCCCCACAAGCAATGTCGCTAATAGACTCGATGCAGTTCGTCATCGGACTCATTGTTGCACTCATGGCGGCAGTGTTACCTTTGGTGGTAAAGAACCGTTTGTATCACATGGCACAACTGGTATTGAACGTGGTTGTACTGGGGTTCTGGTGCGGCACATTCCTCTCCTACTCTTCATTGCTAGGCATACTGACCAATGGTTTGGGAGCTACGACAGCCATTTGGGGGGTGATGATGGTCATAGCGTTTGTCTATCCACTCTTCGGCAAGAAGGCACACTACTGCACCCACGTGTGCCCACTCGGTTCTCTGCAACAGTTGGCTGGACTATGTTCAGGAAAGAAGTGGCGACTGAGTCAGAAGACATTACGCAGGCTTGAATGGTTCCGCCAAGGGTTATGGGCGGTGCTCACACTACTGCTTTGGACAAGAGTGTGGGCAGATTGGACTGGCTACGAACTGTTCTCTGCCTTCATGGTACAGTCGGCTCCGTGGATTGTCATCGCTGTCAGCATAGCCTTCCTCTTGCTATCTACGATGGTGGTGCGTCCCTATTGTCGCTTTGTCTGCCCAACAGGTATGTTATTCAGAATCTGCGAATCATCAAAATAAGAACAAAAGCTCATAAATATGAAGAAATCAGTATTGCTTAACGTGGTGCTCGCCATAGCGCTCATCATCGTATGTGTGAGGGCTTATCAAGGTAAAATCGGAGGAACGACTTCTGAAGCCGACAGTAGCCAAGTGGTATACAACACCATCTTGACACGCGCCTCTGTGCGCTCCTACCTTGACAAACCAGTGGAAGACACGAAGATAGAAATGCTGCTGCGCGCTGGTATGGCGGCTCCATCGGCTGTCAATGCGCAACCATGGCACTTCATTGTGGTGAAGAATCCCGATACGCTGGGGAAGATAGCCGAACTAACTCCCAACGCGAACATGGCAAAAGGTGCTCCACTTGCTATCGTAGTATGCGGTGACATGACGAAAGAAAAAGATGAACACGTGCGCCCGTTTTGGGTACAAGACACATCGGCAGCCACAGAAAACATTCTGCTTCAAGCGCATGCTATGGGACTGGGAGCTGTGTGGACAGGCACCTATCCGTCTGAAGAGCGCTGCAAAGCCATTGCCGAACTGCTAAAACTGCCCAAGCACATCATTCCACTCAACACCATTGTCATCGGATATCCGAAGAACTACACAGCACCCAAAGACAAGTGGAAGCCCGAAAATGTGTCGTATGAAACGTTCGGACAGCAGCATGATTCTAAAGTAAAAAGTGGCACTAACAACGACGGCAAACCTACATTTGAAGCTTTCGACGTAAATGAAAAATTCCGCCAGAACCCATTCACCTTCTTCAAGGGCAACGGACTATTACTCGCGGCAGGCGACAAACATAGCCACAATGCCATGACCATCGGTTGGGGTGCTCTGGGCAACATCTGGGAGCATGACAATGCGACCATCACAGTTTATGTAGCGCAAGGCAGATATACACATCAATTCATGGAGAAATCGCGCTATTTCACAGTGATGGAGTTTGATAAAGCACACGCAGGCGTGCTCGACTATATGGGGCATCATAGCGGACGAGACGGCGACAAAGCCAAACAATTGGGCCTGCACACGCTCTACACAGAACACGGAACACCCTACTACGCTGAAGCATCAGTGGTCTATGAGTGTGAGATGCTCTATCATGCACCATTCGACCCTAAGGGATTCAGCGAGGTGCCTAGCGAGTTCTACAAGACTGCCAATGCAGGCATTCACTCGATGTATTTAGGAAAAATCGTAAAAGCTATGAAGAAAAAATAAGCACATTTAATACTATCACAAAATACCGGGGGATGTGTCAAAACTGGCGCATCCTCTTTTTTA
>CAVKQP010000092.1:0-7290 GCA_963658165.1 Clostridium sp. CAG:302
ACTTACTCTACGGAAACGCCAACCCGGCGGGTAAGATCAGCATCACCTTCCCCACCGAAGAAACAGAAAAGAATTTCTGCTACAACTACAGCAACAATAATAAGAAATTCGTTGCCTATCCTTTCGGATACGGATTGTCGTACAACACCTATGAATATAGCGACTTGAAAATGGAAACTTGCAAGGCATCTACATCCACGCCAAACATCAAATTCAGTTTTACGGTAAAGAATACAGGCAAGTATAAAGGGACAGAAATCGCACAAGTATACTTGTCGCCTAAAGAAGGGGAAAACCTAAAGCCCATACAGCTGAAAGCTTTTGACCGGGTATGCTTAAATCCTGGCGAAAGCAAAGTTGTAAACATAGAACTTCACACCGACCAACTGGCTTACTATAAAGATCGCCTATGGCAGGTATCGCCAGGCAACTATGAAGTGAAAATCGGAGCTTCCTCGCAAGACCTGCGCCTCAGTTCCTGTTTTGAATTGACAGGGAAAACCACACAAAAGAAATTCCGCAAGGAATTGTTCGCAAAGACTTCCGCAAAATAACACGTTATTGGTTTAGGTATAAATTGGTTGTTTCATCCCGTGATGCGTCCTCATTCAGACGCATCACGGTTTTTTATATACTCAGAGGGCGTGCTTCCCGTTATCTTTTTGAAGCACCGGCTGAAATAATGGGGGTCGGAGAAGCCACAAGCATAAGCCACCGACGACACGTTGTAGTCCGACTGCTCCAGCAAATGTATGGCGCGCTTGATGCGCAGGTCGTTGATAAAGTTGAGCGGTGTACATCCCAATGTCTCCTTCATCTTGCTATAAAGCAGGGTCTTGCTCATGCCCATATAGGAAGCGATGTCTGCCACTTGCAGTTCGGAGTTGTCGATGTTCTTGTTCATATAATCCATCAACTTGTCGGTAAACCGCTGTTGCTGGGAAATGATTTCATCGGGCACTTCCGTCTGCAAGTCATCAAGGGTGGGTTTATTGCCAAGGATTTCTTGTATGCGCAAGGAGAAATGCTCCAATTTCTCGTTAGTGGCGAGGCGGAATTCCTCCATCTCAGCACGCAGTCCATAGATGTATCTGATAATGCCAATGACTACCACACCCAACAATATCATCAACACCGAATAGAGAATCTTTGCCCAAATGGTCTCGCCAAACTTCGGTTTCACGATGATGGAGAGTGTGCTCACCTTGCTATTCCATATTCCGTCACCATTGGTCGATACGATTTTCAGAATATATTGCCCTGGAGGAATGTTCATCAGACTGAGCGAAGGATTGTCGCTCACCTGCCAATGGTTATCCAACCCTTCCACCTTATATTTATAGAGAATGGGCGTGGTGCGGTTATAGTCAAGTGTAGAGAATTCCAACAACACATTGCGCTCCTGCTTATTGAGCACAAGCGTATCGCCTTGGTTGTAGTCTTTCGTCCGCTCACGTCCCTCTACTGCCACACGCACCAATGCCACCATGGGCATGTAGGCACTCTTGACAAGTTGTTTGGGCGACAGGATGAGCGCGCCTTGGGTGGTGCCAAAGACAAAGCGGGAAGCAGAAAGCAACGGAAGAACCTCAGAAAAGACAAACCCTCCACCAAAGTCCTTGATGGAGAAATTAACCGCCTTGTGGGTGGATGGGGTGTACTTGGTGAGCGCCATCTCGCTCACAATCCATAGGTTGTCTTGCTTGTCGCACTCCATTGTGAGGCACACATCGGAAGCCAAGCCGTCAACAACCGACACGTTATCGAACCGGATTGTAGACGACAACAAGCGTCCACCACTGATACGACTGATGCCACCACCCAAAGTGGCGAGCCAAATATTTCCCTGGCGATCGCTGACTATCTGCATCACATCGTTGTTGGGCAACGACGTGAGTTGTTCGTTTCGACTATTGGTATAGAAATGCGGGATGCGCTCACGAGTAGAGAAAGAGACCAATCCACCCATCGTACCCGCCAACATCACGCCTTGGTTTGTATAGTAAAGGCAACGCACTTTCCGACAGTCATGCGGATAGCGCTTGAACAGATTGTCGGCATTGTATATCCGCTCATGCCCCTTTCCGTCGTTTACCAATAGGTTGATGCCACCACCATAGGTTCCTATCCATAGGTTATGGAGTTCGTCTTCAAGCACGGCATACACCGTTGAAGAATTGAGTCCACCAGGTTTGACTGTATAGTTTTTAACCTCAAACCCTCCATCCGCTTGTGGTTTTAAGCGGAAAAGTCCGTTCTTCTTCGTTCCTAACCAATAGTTGCCGGCATGATCTTGATAGACACAATAGACGCTGGGGCCAAAATAGCACGGCGACAGTTGTAGTTTTCCAGTGGCAGAGAGATAGCGTGTGACACCATTGCTACTCATCACGCGCACCACCCCATTCTTGTCGGCAATCCACGTGTTTTGCTGGCGGTCTTGGCACAATGCTCTGACGAACTCTTCTCCCACGTCCACGTTTGCTTTGTCAGGACGAGTGATATCACGTTGCGGACGAAGCAAAGTCAGACCAGGATTGGTAGACAGCCACAGGTTCTGCTGATGGTCTACGCAAAGATTTTTCACATCGCGCGTTTCCCAATCTCTTATCGGGGAATAGGATGTCGGCGACAGGTAGAAATAAACGCCATGGTTGGTCGCCACCACCACGCGTGAAGAATCATAGCGCGCCATATCATAGACCATAGACACGCCTTGTGGCAATTTCACCATGCCGCTAGTTCCCACCATGAGATCTTTATAGGTGAACTGTCGGTCGAAATAAGTGTATTCATAGCGGGATGTACATGCCCGATGGCGGATTTTCCATTCCGAGCGGTTTGCCACCTTCACTCGCTTGACCAGCGGATAGGGCGCAGTGTCTTTCACTACATACATAATCCCTGTGCGCGAGATGAAACAGACGATACCCTTCTGCCGTTTCTGGGCCAAAGACACAGGAACGTCTATCTTGCCCTTAAGCACATCGACAAAGCGCTGTTCCTTTCGCAGGAAAAGGTAGGGATGGTCACCCGAAAGACACCAAATGTCGCCCTCGTCATTCTCAGCTATCCAATCAATGCGGTTGCCTTTGAGTGGATAAGGCTTCCCCGGTTCAGCCTTGAAACAACGAAAACTTTTACCATCATAGCGGTTCAAGCCGTTCCAGGTGGCTATCCACACGAAGCCCATATGATCTTGTATGATTCGGCTCACCGTGTTTTCCGACAAACCATCTGTCTGGTTAAATGTGGTACTTGTGTATTCAAGTGAACCATAGGCATTGCCTAGCCAACAGAAAGTCAACAACAATATGTAGATGATCTTTTTCATAGGTTGCAGCGGATTATGTTTGAGGCTGCCTGTTTGATAGGTTTCATACTAGGAGGAGACTACAACAATTCGGGCAACTGATAGAGTTTCACACTATTGCTACCCTTAATGAGGATGTAGTGGTCGTGGATGGGATGCTCACGAATGGCAGTCTTCACCTCCTCCACATCGCTGAACTTGCGGTAAGGACAGTTGATATCGGCAAACTCGTTGCCTACAAGCCACACGTCGGTAAGTCCGGCAGCTTGAAGCATCTCCACCACCTTCACATGCTCCTCATGGCTCACGTCGCCCAATTCGCCCATCTGCCCAAGGATAGCCATCTTACTTGGCACATCCATCACGCGGAAATTCTCTATAGCAGCAGCCATACTCGACGGGTTGGCATTGTAAGCATCCACCACAAGATGGTTGTGGGTTGTCACCTCCAACTGCGAGCGGTTGTTGCTCGGTATGTAGTTTTCCAATGCATTGTCTACCTGTTGCGGAGCCACATCGAAATGGAGTCCGACACTGATGGCAGCGAGCATATTGTCGATGTTGTATGAACCGATGAGATGGGTCTGCACTTCATGCCACTCCAGCGAACTGGTACGCCAACGGAACTTGAGGAACGGAGCGCACGAGATGACCTCGCCCCAAACGTCGCATTGGCTGTCTTTTCCATAGCAAACCATACGATTGATGTGTCTTTCTTCTACCATCTGCATCAAGTGGTCGTTGTCAGCATTGATGAATACCAGCCCATCATGATCTGCCAGGAAGTCATAGAGTTCACCTTTGGTGCGCATCACCCCTTCGAAGCTACCAAATCCCTGCAGGTGTGCACGGCCCACATTGGTAATCAATCCACAAGTTGGCTCCACATATTCCACCAACTTCTTGATGTCGCCAGGATGGGATGCTCCCATCTCCACCACAGCTATCTCATGCTCTGGAGTCAAGCGAAAGAGCGTCTTAGGCACACCCACATCATTGTTGAAATTGCCTTGCGTGAACATCACGCTGTACTTCTCGCCCAACACTGCTGCCACCAGTTCCTTGGTAGTGGTCTTGCCGTTGGTGCCCGTGATGCCCACCACAGGCACAGAGAAATGGCGACGGTGCTCGCGTGCTAGTTCTTTAAAAGTGGTTAGCACATCGTCGACGAGGATGCATCGGCTGTCTGTGGCATATTCAGCCTCATCGACCACAGCATATGCACATCCCTTCTCAAGTGCCTGGATGGCAAACTTGTTTCCATCGAAGCTCTCTCCTTTGAGCGCAAAAAAGATGGAACCCGATGGACAGTCACGGCTATCGGTAGTCATGACGGGGTGCTCCATGTAGAGCTTGTATAGTTCTGATATTTCCATTGTCGTAAGTATTAGTCAGTGCAAAGTTATTAAATTCCGCCGATACCATGCACGCAACGGCAGAGATTGTGACAAAAAATGCACGGCACCGCCAGTGTGGGCGGATAGATAACAAAAAATGCGTTAAAAATAAAGGCGGTTCGGATTTATATGATTACTTTTGCGGAAAAGACATTACACCATATTATATATATGAAAGGACTCCTAAACTATACCATAAATGTGAGGGGACGCTTGGTCGATCTCTCCGAACCACAGGTGATGGGTATTCTCAACTGCACCCCCGACTCCTTCTATGAGGGGAGCCGCGTACAGACTGAAGCAGCCATCCGCCAACGCGCTAACCAGATAGTAGCTGAAGGTGGCACCATGATTGACGTGGGCGCTTTCTCTACTCGTCCTGGTGGCGAACAGGTAAGTCCGGAGGAAGAAAGGCGACGCTTGGCATTCGCACTCCGACTGGTGCGCGAAGAGCAACCCGAAGCCATTGTTTCGGTCGACACATTCCGCCCCGACGTAGCGCGCATGTGTGTGGAGGAATATGGTGCCGATATCATCAACGATGTGAGCGAAGGCGGTATCACGGGCATTGCGGGTGTTCCTTTGAACGAGGCTAAGGATATGTTTGAGACGGTGGCACAGCTGCAAGTGCCCTACATCCTCATGTCGGTGAAACCCACACTCCACGACATGCTCATCGCTTTCGCCGATGAGGTGCAGCGCCTGCGCGACCTCGGTGCCAAGGATATCATCCTCGATCCAGGCTTCGGCTTCGGCAAGACTTTGGAACAAAACTACCAACTGATGCGCGACATGGATAAACTGAAAGTGCTCGAACTGCCCATCTTGGTAGGCATATCGCGCAAGTCGATGATATTCAAACTCGTAGGTGGAGACCCTACCACTGCCCTCAATGGCACAACTGTGCTCAACACACTGGCTCTTGAACGCGGTGCCTCGATACTGCGCGTGCACGATGTAAAAGCATGCGTGGAAGTGACTCGTATGGTGAAACAAATGATGGAAGACTGACACTATGTTCTTGGAATTCGGCATAAAAGATGTGATAGACATCTTTCTGGTAGCCTTGATGCTATACTATATCTATCGGTTGATGAAGGAATCGCGCTCGCTCAACGTGTTCATCGGCATCATGGTGTTCGTGGTGGTGTGGCTTTTCGTATCACAGATTCTTGAAATGCGCCTATTGGGCAGCATCATGGACAAGTTGGTCAGCGTCGGTGTCATTGCCATCATCATCCTGTTCCAACAGGAAATCAGAAAATTTCTCTACAACCTCGGTGCCCACCGACGGGTGAAAGGCATCATGCGCTTCTTCTCTTCCACAGACAAGCACGACGACTCAGACAAAGAATCCATCGTGACCATTGTTATGGCATGCATGAACATGGCAAAGGGTAAGGTGGGCGCACTCATCGTCATCGAACGTGGAGCCCCCCTTGATGACATCTGCGAGACGGGCGACATCATTGATGCCAACATCAACCAACGCCTCATCGAGAACATCTTTTTCAAGAACTCGCCCCTACACGATGGAGCTATGGTCATCTCGAAGAAACGCATCAAGGCGGCAGGTTGCATCCTACCCGTGTCGCACAATTTCGACATTCCCAAAGAACTCGGTCTTCGCCACCGCGCTGCTATGGGCATCTCACAAAGTAGTGATGCCATTGCCATCGTGGTATCGGAAGAGACAGGGCGCATCACGGTAGCCATCAAGGGAGAATTCCGCCTACGCCTCTCGGCAGAACAATTGGAAAGCATACTCACCACTGAGATGGCAGGATAGAAAAACAGACCATGCTAGCAAGAAATAAGTAAAAGAAATACACCTCATATTCAGATTTATTTCTTACTTTTGCAATCCATATATAGCAATAGAAAAACAAGACTCTAAAACTTATCATATAAATAGAATACAAACTATGGATTTATTAAGCCAAATTGTAGAGCGCGCTAAAAGCAACAAACAGCGCATCGTACTCCCCGAAGCAACAGAGGAGCGCACATTGAGAGCAGCCGACAAAGTGTTGGCTGACGACATTGCAGACTTGATCCTCATCGGTAATCCTGCAGAACTGAAAGAACTCGCAGGCAAGTGGGGGTTGAACAACATCGACAAGGCCACCATCGTTGACCCTGAGAATAACCCCAAGAGTGAAGAGTATGCTGCCCTCTTGGCAGAACTGCGCAAGAAGAAGGGCATGACCATCGAGCAAGCTCGTGAATTGGTGAAGAATCCTCTCTATCTCGGCTGCATGATCATCAAGACAGAAGGTGCCGACGGACAGATTTCAGGTGCACTCAGCACTACGGGCGACACCCTGCGTCCTGCACTCCAGATCATCAAGTGTGCACCAGGCATCACTTGCGTGAGCGGCGCTATGCTTCTCATCACCAAACAGAAGCAGTATGGCAAAGATGGCGTGGTTGTGATGGGCGACGTTGCCGTAACACCTATGCCCGATGCAGACCAACTCTCACAGATTGCCGTTTGCACCGCACAAACAGCCAAGAGCGTGGCTGGCATCGAAGAGCCCCGCGTGGCCATGCTGAGCTTCTCAACCAAAGGCTCTGCCA
>CAVKQP010000092.1:7300-7755 GCA_963658165.1 Clostridium sp. CAG:302
GTAGTAGACAAGGTGGTTGAAGCCACACGTCTGGCTCATGAGCGTGCACCACAGCTCCAAGTAGACGGCGAGTTGCAAGCAGACGCAGCCCTCGTGCCAAGCGTAGGCGAGAAGAAAGCTCCAGGTAGCGAGATTGCAGGTAAAGCCAACGTGCTCGTTGTGCCATGCCTTGAAGTGGGCAACATCGCCTACAAACTCGTGCAGCGCCTCGGTGACGCCATCGCCATCGGCCCCATCCTTCAGGGTATCGCACGCCCCGTTAACGACCTCAGCCGCGGTTGCTCCGTAGACGACATCTATTATATGGTAGCCATCACCGCTTGCCAGGCACAGGACGCAAAGAACAAGTAATCATCCAAAAGACAACCAAACAATGAAAATATTAGTATTGAACTGTGGAAGTTCGTCTATCAAGTACAAGCTCTACGACATGGACAACGAGTCTGTATTGGCAC
>CAVKQP010000093.1:0-7684 GCA_963658165.1 Clostridium sp. CAG:302
AAAGCAAAGATAACCAAAAGGGCTGATACCTCGTGAGAAGTGTCAGCCCTAATTTATTTTAAGGATAAAAGTTTTACCGGACAGCAATAAAAATCAATAGAAAACCCCGGAAGACAAGCCTTATGCCGTCTTCCGGGGTTTTCTTATTTTCTGATGAAATTAGCCCTTACCAGTCTTCGCCGTCTTCTATTTCAAAGAGCGATTGGTTGGATGTGATTTGTCCAGATGTCACTTGAGTATTGGGAGCCACCTGTGATTCATAACTTTCAGGATCACTTGCGGCAATCATAGACTGGGTTTCTACCATCATCACATTGATATGGGGTGCTAAATAGTGCTTTTTCATTTGTCTTGTTCTTATGTTTAAATGTTGTTCTAATCTAGTTTACTTCACGCTATACACTTTGCCGTTGTGGATATAGGCACCCTTTGCGGGTTTCTCTATTTTCTTTCCGTCAAGGGTATAATAGTTGTTGTCTGCCTTCTGGGCATTGTTCTCAATAGCGTTGATCGCGGTTTCTGTGCCGAAGTCGAGCGAGAGTAAGTTGGCACCAGCACTTTCTTGCAAGGTGAGATAAGCCTTTCCTGCTGGCACGATCTCACCGCTCTTCAACTTAGCGAACTGTCCCTTGTTGTTGCTATTGCAGATGAGTACATAGGTAAGTTCGTTATCAATTGTCGTAGCCACCGTTGCGCCTGTAAGATCATTGTCCTGCTCACTGCTGGTCTCTGTGGCTGCGTCAAGGGTATAGGATGTATTGGCAGTGCCACTCAGCACGACGCCCTTGCCTGCAGGGATGATGCCGTCCTCAATCTTGGTGAGTGTCACCTTTTCAGACGCATATTTAGCGGTATAGGCGGTGAGTCCTGTGGGCACCTTGTGGGCAGAAGGAGCGCTGAATGTGCCCATGCCGCTTGCGCCAAGTTTCACCTCTATAGAAGCAGACTCGTCTATTACGTCGAGCGCAATGACAAATCCTACTTGTTCTCCAGCATTGGTAAACGAGATTTTGTCCGTTGCATTGTTAAGTGCATACACTCTGACGTCAGGGTCTGTACCTGTTGCTCCCATCGGAATACTCTGGTATTCTTGAGTGCCATTAACGTTTGACCAACCCGACACACGAGCGGTTCCTCCCGTAAACACACTATATATCGTCATTCTAGAGGCCTTGACTCCATCGGGCAAGTGCAAGATATTCTCTGCGCCATTGGATAATTTAATCGCATTCTTTTTCTCTCCGTTAATGGTTATTTCCTTCAATGAAGAATATGCTTTACCGCTCTTGTTTAACTCTAGACTATATCCCTCTACATCTGTTCCAGTTTTACCAACCAAGGTATAGTTATTTGTTCCGCTTACTTCCGCTTTCTCGTCAAACAAGGTTGTAGTATCCCAATAAATCAAAACCGTCTTTGTCGGATAGCTATTCTTGACTGTAACGACGTTAACGGCGTCACTCTCTACCGATGTACAGTTGGTGCGTGATGCTTGCGCCTTCACTGTAGCGTCTTCGGTAAGCGTGAATGGATAGCTGTAGTCTTGGTAGTCACCGCCATTGATGGAGTATTTAAAGGTGGTTTTAGGAGTCTTACAAGAAATGGCAACGGTTCCGTTTACTGCCGTAACAATTGGTTTCTCAATGGTCACGGTCTTCAGCAAGGCATAGTAGGAAGAAACTGCCGAACTTAATGTCGTTGTTCCATCACCCTCAGCAATTGCCTGAATGGTGGTTCCATCCTTTACCGTAAACGCACTCTCATATTTTGTTCCATTCGTAGAAGATGGTGTTTTACCGTCCACCGTATAATATACCGTTTTGCTTTCTGCCTGTGCAATGGTCACCTGCCCCGTTTCTTCGTTAAAAGAAATGGTAGGTGCCGTCAGCTGAGTCATCTCTGTGCCTGTGTATTCCACTTTGACATAAACGATTCCTATTTCTTTATCATTTCTAGTAATTATATGATCTCCAGCCTCAACCCCAGTTAAAGAATATACACCCGCTTTATCCGTATCAGTTCTATCACTTGCCGCTAAAGCAGTTTTGTCAAACTGTATGTAGTTATCTTTATTATATCCCAAGCCTTGGACTATTGTTATATTCGCCTTAGCCTTTGTCGTAAACGAGATATAATCAGAACTTCCCATTTTCATTCCTGCTTTATAAGAAGTACCATCATAGGTACAAGCATATTTATCAGCATTATTCTGCGTATTATTAACCGTAAAAAAATTTGCTACAGATACCGTATATTTTTTATTCCCCTTCTCAAAATTAGATAAAGTAAATGTATCCCCAGCATACACATTAGTCGTGACCATTGCCAATAGCAAGGTCATTAGAGTAAAAAGTTTTCTCATTTTTGTTTGGTTTTAAGTTTTTTATTTGGTTATAACTATATACAATAAGGTGGTTATCAGTTAGATGTCTGACGTATAAAGAGTATGATCTCTCTGAGGCGCAAAGTTATAAAGAAAGTTTAATTTTACCCCCCCCGAACGTTAAAGTGTCTTAAACATAATGATTTATAGGTCATTTTGCCTGTTTTCTTGCGCTCTATCACGCAGTAAACCACCAAGTGAGGGAGATTTTGTAGCCGTTTCATCACACTTCTGTCATCTTCTCTTCAATCGAGCGTAACCCCATCGTAACACATTCTACGTAATTTTGCAACGAAAAATCACAATAGTTATTGATACAAAGTTTATGAGAAAAAGATTTATCGGGGCACTTTTGGCAACTACGTTTGCCACACTGACAGCCACAGCAGGAGTCAACGAGATTGCAGAAACAGGAAGCATACGCGGAAAAGTGACGGATGCAGAGCACCAAACACTGCCCGGTGCAACCATTCAAATTGAGGACCTGCACACGGGCGTTACCAGTGACATCAATGGTGTCTACACGCTTCCCAACCTGAAACCAGGCACTTACCGGGTGAAGGTGAGCTACGTGGGCTACGAACCGAAGGTCGTCACTGTGAAGTTTGACGGCAAGACCATGGTGCAAAACGTGGAACTAAATGCTGGTGCCGCCCTCAACGAGGTGGTGGTAACAGGTGCTTTCTATGGTCAGCGCAAGGCTCTGCAGATGCAGAAAGAAAACATGGGCGTGACCAATGTGGTATCTGCCGACCAAGTGGGAAAGTTTCCCGACTCCAACATCGGTGACGCACTGAAGCGCATCAACGGTGTGAACGTGCAGTATGACCAGGGAGAAGCACGCTTCGGACAGGTGCGCGGAACCTCTGCCGACCTCACTTCCGTGACAGTGAACGGCAACCGCATCCCTTCTGCAGAAGGCGATACGCGCAACGTGCAGCTCGACCTCATTCCCTCAGACATGATACAAACCATCGAACTGAATAAGGTGGTGACCAGCGATATGGACGGCGACGCCATCGGCGGCGAGATTAATCTCGTGACCAAGGATACGCCCAACCACCGCGTGCTCAACTTCAACGTGGGCAGCGGCTACTCCTGGATTAGCAAGAAAAACACATGGGACTTGGGGGCAACGATAGGCAACCGATTCTTCGACAACAAGTTGGGCGTGATGCTCTCTGCTTCCTATCAGTATGCACCTGCTGGTTCGGACAACACAGAGTTTGAGTATATAGAAAACAAAGACAAGAGTCTGACCCTCAAAGAAGCACAGGTGCGCCAATACTACGTGACGCGCGAGCGCCAAAGCTACTCTGCCGCCCTCGACTACCTGTTCAATGCGCACCACAAAATCACCTTCAAAGGCATCTATAACCGCCGTAATGACTGGGAGAACCGCTATCGCGTTTCCTACAAGAAGATGAACGGAAAGGCAAGCAAGCAGTCGGTGGTGATGCAGACAAAGGGCGGATCGTCTAACCAGAAGAATGCCCGACTGGAACGCCAACAGACTATGGACTTCACCCTCGGCGGCGAACACTACTTTGGCGACCTGAAGATAGACTGGACAGGAAGCTATTCGCGTGCCACCGAAGACCGCCCCAACGAGCGCTATGCTGCCTACCAACTGAAGGGCAATGACCTCAGTGCAGACTTCAAAGATGCCGGCGAGAAGCAACCTTACTATGGTGGCGAACTGCCCACACTGGACAATAGCAAATGGAAGTTGGGCGATTTGACCAACAGTGACCAGAACATCGCAGAGAACGAATGGAAAGGTAAACTCAACTTCACCCTTCCCTTGAGCAACGGACTCTATGGCAACACCCTCAAGTGGGGCGCGAAATACACCAGCAAAGATAAGACTCGCGACCGCCGATTCTACGACTACAATGCCGACGAAGTGCTTGGCAGCGACTGGAGAAACTACACCTCATCGCAGATACGCACTGGTTTCATGCCCGGCAGTCAGTATCCTTCAGGCACGCCCTTCATCACCATCGAGAAACTGGGAAGCATAGATTTCAGTAAGTTGAACGGCACGGAGAACCTCGAAGAGGAAGCCGGCAACTACAAGATACGCGAACAAATCACTGCTGGCTACCTTCGTTTAGACCAGAAACTGGGCAAGCGTCTGTCACTTACTGCTGGTCTGCGTGTGGAGCGCACCGACTTGAAGACAAGCGGATATAACGTCAACGTGGACGAGAACGACAAAGCCACCATGACACCAACGGGCGACTACAAGAGTCACTACACCGACTTGTTGCCCAGCTTACTGCTGAAATACAAGTTTGACAAGGACGGAAGCATCCGCGCATCCATCACCAAGACCATCTCACGTCCTAAGTATTCAGCCCTCATCGCTAACAAGAGCTTCAGCACAGCCGACTATACAGCCACCATCGGAGACCCGAACACAAAACCCGCCAAGGCTATCAACGTGGACCTGTCTGCCGACTACTACTTCAAGAGCGTGGGTATGGTGAGCCTCGGACTGTTCTATAAGGACATCAAAAACGTGAACATCGAATGGTCATCCAACAAATACTTGGGCAGCGACCTTGGCCTTACAGGCGACTTAGCACAGGAGAGCTGGGAAGTGACACAGAATATCAACGCCTATGATGCACGCGTAGCAGGTGTGGAAGTGGCATATCAGCGCGACTTCGGATTCATCACTCCAGCCTTGAAATGTATCGGTTTCTATGGCAACTACACCTATACACACAGCACCACTCGCAACTTCAACGAGCGTCTGAACATTGCTGAAGGCGACGATGTGAAGGTGGCAGGATCGCCCGAACACACTGCCAACGCATCGCTCTTCTATGAAAAGGCAGGCGTAAGTGTTCGCCTCTCCTACAATTTCGCTTCTGCCTTCATCGACCAGATGAGCACTAGCCGTCAGTTGGACCGCTACTACGACAGCGTGAACTATCTCGATCTGAACGCCAGCTACACCTGGGGCAAGCAGACACGGTTCACTGTCTATGCCAACGCCAACAACCTGCTCAACCAGCCACTGCGCTACTATCAGGGTGAGAAGAACAGAACCATGCAGGTGGAATACTACGGCGTGAAGGTGAATGCAGGTTTCAAAGTATGTTTCTAACGGAATAAAGGAAAATGAAAAACTCGATTAAGAACAAGATTGCCGTAGCCATCACGACATTGGCAATAGCTTTCGGTGCCATTACTAGCACTCACGCACAGACCGAAACACAATGGAAGGCGCTGAAAGGCGACGTGAACCTCTATCTCGCTAACGACTTGGGGCGCAACGGATATTATGACCAGAAGACGATAGCCGAACTGATGGGCAACATGGCATCGGCAGTAGACCCTCAATGTGTCATTGCTGCCGGCGATGTGCACCACTTCAACGGAGTGGCTTCTGTCAACGATCCGCTATGGATATCTAACTTTGAGAACATCTATACCCATCCCGACCTGATGATAGACTGGTTTCCTTTGCTCGGCAACCACGAGTATCGCGGCAACACACAGGCTGTGCTTGACTACGGAAAGGTGAGTCGTCGTTGGATGATGCCTAGCCGCTACTACACCAAAGTATTCTCCAAGAAAGGCGTTACCTTGCGTGTGGTCTTCATCGACACCACGCCCCTCATCAACCGATACCGCGAGGAGACTGAGGCATATCCCGATGCCTACAAGCAAGATGGCCAAGCCCAACTGGACTGGCTCGACCGCACACTGAGTCAAGCCAAGGAAGATTGGGTCATCGTGGTGGGCCACCACCCCATCTATGCCGACACTTCAAAAAGCGAAGATGAACGTACCGACATGCAGAAGAGGGTGATGCCCATCCTGCACAAATACAACAACGTGGCGATCTATGCCTGTGGACACATTCACGACTTCCAGCATATTCAGAAGAAAGGAGACCCTATCGACTACGTGGTCAACTCTTCAGCTTCACTATCGCGCAAGGTTAAGCCCATCGATGGCACCGTGTTCTGTTCCAGCGAACCCGGTTTCTCGGTCATCGCAGCCGGGGAAAAACAGCTCAACCTCTATATGATAGACAAGCAAGGCAAGGTGCTGCACACAGTAAGCAAGACGAAATAACAACCTAAAGACATCAGTTAACCTATGAGAACGAGGGCGTATCAAAATAGATACGCCCTCATTTTATGGTTTTATCCTATTTTTATACCTTTGCAAAGGAAATACAAAACGTAAGTGTTCAATAGATGAATTACAAGACATTAATCGGATTACTTTTCTTGTTTGCTATACCCATGGCAAGCGAAGCACAGACACTTGTGGGGTATAGCTATGATGCTGCAGGCAATCGGGTAAAGAGAGAGATTGTTCTCTCTCAAGACTCACGACAGAGAAGTCACTTCACCGATGTTTCCAAAGCATATACTTTAAGTGTTTCACCCAATCCGACACAAGGTATTTTGCATATTGAATCACAAGACTTGTGCGACACGGAATGTGAAATTACGGTGTATAATGTATCGGGTAACCCAATATGCAAGACAACTATGTTCAATGGCAATGCAAACATAGACCTAAGTCAAAAGGATAATGGCACGTATCTGATGACTATCATTGCGAAAGGAACGAAACGTAGTTGGAAGATTTTGAAAAGATGAGACGACATCTATCCTATAATATCCTATTCCTTATAATGTTTCTCTTGTCCTTTATTCTAAAGGTAAAGGCTGGAGTCGTTGTAGGAACACCTCAATGTGAATTTATGGTTTCACCCATGGGAGGAGCCTCCTATGCCATAAAGATCGATTGTCCCCGAGGAGTTGCTACAATGCAACCCAACATCGTCTTAAGCTACAATAGTCAAGGTGGACTGGGAACTGCTGGTTATGGTTTCAATATCACAGGTTTCTCCACCATCGCCTGTGGCATGAAAGACCTCTACCATGACAAAACTGTGACTGGAACGCAGCATCACTTCAAGGATGCCCTTTTCCTTGATGGCAAACGTATGCTACTGAAAAGTGGCGAAGATGGCACGGAGGGAGTGACATACACCGTGGAAGGTAATCCATTCACCAAGATCATTGGACATAGGTCAGGCAAACGGATGTGGTTTGAGGTACATACCAAGGACGGCAACACCTATGAGTATAAGGAGACGTTTGGCATGCCAAGCATGCACGGAGCTAATTGGGGATTTGGTGCTTGGTATCTCACTCGCCAACAAGACGCACTAGGCAATTACATACCCCAGTTCGGGATAAGAATGATGCAAAATAGTAAGAGAAAAAGTTGGTAGTCTCGCCAAAATTTTGTACCTTTATAGTT
>CAVKQP010000094.1:0-3469 GCA_963658165.1 Clostridium sp. CAG:302
CTTACCAAACTCGGCAGGTTGCAGTCTGAGTGGTCCCAATACGAGCCACGAATGGGAACCCTTGATGTCGTGCGGATTGAAGATGGTGGCAAAGAGCAAGAGCAACAATACACCATATATAATATAGGCAAACGTGTCGTAGAAGCGGTCGTCGAGCATGAGCAACACAAAGCCCAGGCAGATGGAGGTGCCTATCCACACAATCTGCATGCCCGAACGAGTGGCAAGACTGAAGATGTCGTTGTCGCCATAAGTGTAGCTGGCACCGCACACGCTGATCCATCCGAAAGCGAGCAGGGCAATATATATGCAGATGGTCCACCAGTCGAGCGACCGGATGACGCTTGTTTGTTTATCTGTTCCTTGAGCCATAAGCAATTCTTCTGTGTTGGAAATCGGCTGCCATTTTCTCTTCGCTTGGCGTGAGCTTTCCTTTTAAATATTGTTCCATCATCAGTCCTCCTATGGGCACACCATAGTCTGCTCCAAATCCACCATTCTCCACATAGACGGAGATGGCGATCTTCGGGTTGTTCATGGGCGCAAATCCCATAAACACAGAGTGGTCTTGTCCGCGGTTTTGTGCCGTACCAGTCTTGCCGCAGGCATCGTAGTCATAGCGGCTCAATGCCTTACAGGTGCCTTTGAGGACCGAACTCTTCATGCCTGCCACCACCCAGTTGTATGCACTCTGCTTAGCTTTGGTATAGTGGCGCTCGCGGAACTTCTCGTCGAGAGGTTGTCCTTCCACCTTGCGCACCACGTGTGGCGTGTAGAAATAGCCTCGGTTGGCGATGGTGGCACCCAAGTTGGCAATCTGGAGCGGCGTGAGGTTAACCTCGCCCTGGCCGATAGAAATACTGATGACGGTGAGTCCGTTCCACGAACCATGGTATGCTTTGTCGTAGAACTGCGAATTAGGGATCAGTCCGCGCTTCTCTCCCGGCAGGTCAATGCCCAATTTGTAGCCAAATCCCATGCTGACCATGTAGTCGCGCCAAGTGTTCATGGCATCCTGCACGTTCTTATACTTTTGCCGATTAGACATCATGTAGAAGAGTCCCCAGCAGAAATAGCCATTGCACGACGTGCTGATGGCGTCGGTCAATGCCAGTGGAGAGGCGTGCCCGTGACATCCTACGTGCAGACCTTTATAGTAGAATCCATGGTTACACGTGAACATGGTGTGTGGTGTGATGATGCCTTCTGTCATGTAGGTCAGCGCTTGCGAGGTCTTGAAGGTAGAACCAGGAGGATATTGACCCATGATGGAGCGGTTGAGTAAGGGCTTCCATACATCTCTCGAGAGTCGTGCGTGTTCTTTGCTGCGCTTTCGTCCCACGAGGTTGCGTGGGTCGTAGGATGGAGAACTGACCATGCAGAGCACTTCGCCCGTAGCGGGTTCGATGGCTACGATGGATCCGATTTTTCCTTCGAGTAGTCGTTCGCCCAAGGCTTGCAGCTTTTCATCGATTGAGAGGGTGAGGCTTCGCCCGGGTTGAGGCTTGCGGTCAAACTTCCCGTCTTGATAACTTCCTTGTATTCTGCCGTGTGCATCGCGCAACAATATCTGCACACCCTTCACACCGCGAAGCTCTTTTTCGTAATATTTCTCAATGCCGAGTTTACCGATATAGTCGCCGGGCTGATAATAGTCGTCGCCTTCAATGTCTGACTCAGACACTTCACCGACGTCGCCCAACACATGGGCGGCAAAGGGATATTGGTATTGCCGTATGCTGCGCTTTTGGATATAGAAGCCAGGAAAGCGAAACAACTTCTCTTGAAAGATGCTGAAATCTTTATCTGAAATTTGGCTCATGAACAACTGTTGCGTGAATCTGGAGTAACCCGGATTCTTGTTGCGATCTTTGATGTCGTTCATGCGTTTAATGAAAAACTCTTTGCTGATGCCAAGCGCATCGCAGAACTCCATGGTGTCGATGCGTCCTTTTTCCTCGTTCATCACCACCATGATGTCGTAGGCAGGCTGGTTGTAGACGAGCAACTTGCCGTGGCGGTCATAGATGACACCGCGTGAAGGGTATTCCACCTTCTTGAGAAAGGCGTTACTGTCGGCGCTCTTGCGGTAGTCGTCGCTCATCACCTGAAGAGTGAACAGACGGATAATATAAATAAGGACGATGGCTACTGCCACACCGCCGATAACAAATCGTCGCTTTTCGAGATTATAATCCTTCATTTCTGGTATCCTCTCGCTTTATCAGTTTCTCACTTTCTCAATGGCAAGCAACAGGATGGTGGTCAGTGCAGCACTGCCCCCTACGCACTTTGCCCACAAGAGGATGTTGAAGAAATTGAACATTTCCAAGGAAAAGAACACAAGACAATAAACCAACACGATGATGAGGGTGTAGTAAACAAACGAAGCTACACCTAAGGTACTCATCGATGGTTGCAGGTCTTCGGCGCTATCACGGGGAATAAACGGTTCAACCACATAGGGCTGCAGGAATCCAATGAATGTCATGGCTGCCGTTGCCACGCCGGGAGTGTCGGAGAACATGTCGATAATCAGTCCGAACGCAAAGCTCCAAAGCAAGATTCCCCATTTGGGATAGTTGCGACGAAACATCAGTACCATATAGATATAAAGCAACGGTGTGGCGCAGTCGAACAAGTGAATGTTGTTGAGCACCAGTACTTGTGCCAGACACAAGATGAAAAAAAGTAGAACACTTTTGATGAGTTCCAGATTCATTTGCTGTTAGATCCTTTCGTAAATGATGTTTGTTCGCCGTGGCGGCGTTAGTTCTGTTTGGGCTTGATGGAGTCTTGGGCAGCGCGGAGCAACTGAATGCGCTCTTCCATGACTTTGTCATTGATAACGCACACGTCGCGCAGATTACCGAAATCGACAGATAACTTCACCTCTAATCGGTAGGAAAGTCCGTCCTTAGAGTTGTATACCTGTTGGATTTCGCCAACCATCACACCCGGCGGAAACATAGAAGAATACCCGTTGGTCACCACCTTGTCGTGCTTTCTGAAGTGAGCGTGGCGAGGGATATCCTCTACATAGGCAATGTTGGACGCACCACCCTTCCATCTGAGGTAGCCGAAATAGCCGCGTTTTTGGATGGTACAACTGATGTTCGATTGGGTGTTGAGCACAGGAATGACAATGGAATAGTGTGCTGAAACAAGGTAGACAACGCCTACCACACCATTGCCACATGCCACACCCATATCCTTGTGCACGCCATCTTCGCTGCCTTTGTCTATGGTGATGAGGTTGTCTGACTTGTCTACGCTACTGCTGATGACCTTAGCTGGTATCAGCCCGAACTGGCTCAGGTATTGCATCTGGCCGTTGGCAATCGCCACGGAGTCCTTGTTCTTGTCGAGCAAGGCTTCTTCCAGATACTTCACCTGTTGTTCCAGCTTGAGGTTGCGCTGCGTGAGGTCAGCGTTGATGGCAGACAAACCGAAGTAAGATTTCACTTGT
>CAVKQP010000094.1:3479-7623 GCA_963658165.1 Clostridium sp. CAG:302
GTTCCCACCACAGCATTTGCCGAAGTAAACCATACGCTGCCCTGGTAGTTGTTGTACCGAAATAGCAGCACCATACTGATTACTTCGAGTATAATGAATAGAAACCAGTGGTTGTATTTTGCAAGAAACTCTGTTAAGTTATGCATAATCCACTTGTTATCTCATCAAGAACGAGAACTTGTCTACGTTCTTCAATGCGATGCCTGCACCCTTTGCCACACTATGGAGTGGATCCTCAGCAATGTGGAAAGGAATGTTTATCTTGTCTGTGAGACGCTTGTCGAGTCCGCGGAGCAAAGCACCGCCACCGCTCAAGTAGATGCCGTTCTTTACAATGTCGGCATAAAGCTCTGGTGGTGTGTTCTCAAGGGCAGAGAGCACAGCGTTTTCTATCTTAGCTACGGTCTTGTCCAAGCAATGCGCAATCTCCTGATAGCATACAGGCACCTCCATAGGCAGTGCGGTGATGCGGTTTGGACCATGCACAATGTAGTCTTCGGGAGCTTCTTCACCGAGGTCGGTGAGGGCAGAACCCACATGTATCTTGATGCGTTCAGCCATGCGCTCGCTCACTTTCACGTTGTGCTGACGGCTCATGTACTCTTGAATGTCTGCGGTCAAGTCGTCGCCAGCGATACGAATGGAGTTGTTCGAAACGATACCTCCTAAGGAGATGACTGCAATTTCGGTGCTACCGCCACCAATGTCGACAATCATGTTGCCCTCAGGTGCTTCTACGTCAATGCCGATACCGATGGCGGCTGCCATTGGTTCGAATATCAGATAGACATCACGGCCGTCAGCGTGCTCTGCCGAGTCGCGTACGGCACGCAGCTCCACTTCGGTAGAACCCGACGGTACACCGATGACCATACGGAGCGATGGCGAGAACAGACGACTACCCGTGTGCACCATCTTGATGAGTCCGCGCATCATTTGCTCGCATGCTGTGAAGTCGGCAATCACACCGTCGCGAAGAGGACGGATGGTGCGTATATTGTCGTGCGTCTTTTCATACATCATTTTAGCCTTCTCGCCCACGGCAATCATTTTGTCCGTACGGCGGTCGAGGGCCACGACCGAAGGTTCGTCCACCACAATCTTGTCATCGCTGATGATGATGGTGTTGGCGGTACCCAGGTCCATCGCTATTTCTTGAATAAACGAGAAAAATCCCATATCTTTGAGTATGTTTGTTTTTATAGTTGCTTATTTGGCGAACCAAGCGTGTATGGCAGTGTCGTAGTGACTGCTCACGCCGAATGCGTGCTCAGCGAACATCTTGCGGTCTTCAAGGTCTGTCTGTGCGCCTTTCTTGTTGAGGATGTCGAGCAACAAACTGTATTCTGCTTTGCTAGGCACGATGACCACATCTTTAAAGTTCTTGGCTCCGGCACGAATCAGGGAGATGCCGCCGATATCTATCTTCTCAATGATGTCGGCATCAGAGGCTCCGCTTGCTACGGTCTGCTCGAACGGATAGAGGTCGACGATGACGAGGTCGATTTCAGGAATGTCATACTCCTTCATCTGCTCCTGGTCGCCAGCATTGTCACGACGTGCCAAAATGCCTCCGAAAATCTTAGGATGCAGCGTTTTCACACGTCCGCCGAGGATGGAGGGATAGGTCGTCACGCTTTCTACAGCCTGACATTCGTAGCCGAGCGACTCAATAAATTTCTGTGTACCTCCAGTGGAAAGGAATTTCACACCTTCTTCGTTCAGTTTGGCAAGCAGTTGATCCAAACCGTCTTTGTGGAAGACCGAGACGAGCGCGGTCTTGATTTTCTTTGTTTCAGCCATTTTAATGTACATTATAAATTGTGGTGCAAAGTTACGAAAAAGCGGTTACACGGCATAATCTTTGCTTGAGAATTTATTGTTTTTCTGCTTGCTTGCAACCTGAGCCATGGCGGCATCATCATTATTTTGTAAAAACAAAGTTTAAAAACGCGCATTTTTCTTTCTTTTTGTGTAATTTTGCAGTATATCAAGCGTACACTACAAAAAGATTATGGCGTTACAGAAATCCAAATACTTGGTCACTAACGACCGTGACATGCAGTGGGGATTGACCGTTAGCACGGTGGGTTATGAAGAAATCTTGCCGGGCGATTGTTATCCAACCCGCGGCCATGCCGACGGCTACTTCTTCGATTTGGAAAAGGGCAGGACACTCAACGAGTTCCAACTGCTCTATCTCACGGAAGGCGAAGGCGTGTTTCGTTCTGAACACCAGAAGGAAACGCATATCGCTGCGGGTGACCTGTTCCTCCTTTTCCCTGGAGAGACACATAGTTACCATCCCAATCCTTCCAAAGGGTGGCACAGCTATTGGATAGGCTTCAAGGGTCGCAACATCAACGATCGGGTGAAGGCGGGGTTCTTGTCGGTTAAGAAGCCCATCTATCATGTGGGATTCTCTGAAGAAATCGTTAGCCTTTATGAGTCGGCACTCCGTGCTGCTCAGGAGGAAGCTCCCTATGTGCAGCAGATTCTTGCCGGTATTGTTAATCACTTGATTGGCTTGATGTATGCCTTGGAACGCAATATCATTCTCAGTCGAGATAGCATCCATATGGATATGGTGAGTCGGGCACGGCTGCGCATTCGCAGTTCGCTTGAGAGCAATCTCACTATTCAGCAGATTGCTGAGGAAATGGGGATGAGCTATTCCAACTTCCGCAAACTGTTCAAGGAGTTTGCAGGCATCTCGCCGTCGCTCTACCAGCAAGACCTTAAGTTGCAGCGCGCCAAGGAATTGTTGTCGACCACCGATATGAGCATCAAGGAGATAGCCTATCAACTTAACTTTGAGTCGCCCGATTACTTCTCGTCTAAGTTCCGGAGCAAGACGGGACATAAGCCGAGCGAATACCGTAACCAAACCCGCTGATGGGTCAAATCTTAGTGAAAGAATATCAAATTGTCGTGCCGAGGTTGGTCGATTGTGACTAATTTTGCATGCAGATAACCCAATCAAACAGATTACTCAAAACTTATAAATATGAAAAGTATATTAGAAGGTCGCCCCGCCTTGAAGAAAGAGGTAGAGAAAATTGCTGAGGTAGCAGGCTATCTTTGGCAGAACGGATGGGCTGAAAGAAATGGTGGAAACATCACTGTTAATGTGACAGATCTCGTGGATGACGAAATTCGTCAGCTTCCTGCCATCAGCGAAGTGAAGCAGATTGGTGTTACGTTGCCTCAATTGAAAGGCTGCTATTTCTATTGTAAAGGTACGGGCAAGCGCATGCGCGATTTGGCACGTTGGCCGATGGATAATGGTAGCGTGATTCGCATCTTGGACGATTGCGCTAGCTATGTCATCATCGCTGACAATCCAGTGATGCCTACCAGTGAGTTGCCTTCACACCTCACTGTGCACAACCACCTCATCGAGAGCGGTTCAGCCTATAAGGCAACGGTGCATACACACCCGATAGAACTTGTTGCCATGAGTCACAACCGTCAGTTCCTTGGCAAGGATGTGCTCACCAACATTCTTTGGAGTATGATTCCTGAGACCAAGGCATTCTGTCCACTGGGCTTGGGCGTTGTTCCTTACGAGTTGCCAGGCAGCAACAAGTTGGCAGACGCTACGCTTAAGGAATTGGAAGACTATGACGTGGTGCTATGGGAAAAGCATGGCGTCTTTGCTAAGGGCTTGGATGTGATGGATGCATTCGACCAGATAGATGTGCTTTCCAAGAGTGCCAAGATTTATATCAATTCACGCTGCATGGGCTACGAGCCTGAGGGTATGAGCCAAGAGCAGATGAAGGAGATGACCAAGGCATTCAACCTGCCGAGATAAAAGCACTAATCAACGATATGAAAAGCCCGATGTAAGCATTCCCTTGCATCGGGCTTTTTGCCACACTAATATGGAAAAAGAATCCGAAAAAGTTTGTCTTTTCAGATAAAAGCCCTAATTTTGCCATCGTATTCCATGCCGATGCTGCTTGAGAATTCCCTTAGGAGAGTTTCGTGCAGTGGGAGGTTGGGACACATTAGGTATAATAGGGAAGGCGTTTGCTAAGGCGCTTGTTCATGACAAACTACCCCAGTTCGGGATAAGAATGATGCAAAATAGTAAGAGAAAAAGTTGGTAGTCTCGCCAAAATTTTGTACCTTTATAGTT
>CAVKQP010000095.1:0-7583 GCA_963658165.1 Clostridium sp. CAG:302
GTTTATACTAAGACATAAAAAGAGGATGTGCTAGTTTTGACACACCCTCAGTGTAAGCAAAAGCGGAACTGCTCCGGGGGGATGAACAGTTCCGCTTGCATGTTGTTTTTCTCTATATCGCTTATTTGGCGATAGCTATTTTTTCAACTCTTCTCTCATGGCGACCACCTTCAAAAGTGGTGTGGAAAAACTCCTCCATGATTTTGTCTGCAGTCTTGTTGTCTATGAAACGTCCGGGCAACACGAGCACGTTGGCATCGTTGTGCTGGCGGATGAGATGTGATATCTCTGGAGTCCAGCAGAGACCCGCGCGCACCTTGGCATGCTTGTTGAGCGTCATTGCCATTCCTTCGCCACTGCCGCAGATGCCAATGCCGGGATAAACCTCACCGCTTTCAATGCCTTCTGCCAGTGCGTGGGCGAAGTCGGGATAGTCGCAACTCATATCGCTGAACGTGCCATAGTCCTTGTAGGGATAGCCGTGATTCTCAAGATACTCGATGACAAACTTTTTCAGAGCGAAGCCTGCATGGTCGCAAGCGATGCCTACTTTCTTGATTTCCATAAGTCTAAGTGTTTAAAGGTTGTTTTAATTAAAGAACCTTTTACGGATCAAATCGGTCCGTAAAAGGTTCTATATAAGTGTGAGTGCTTTACAGCATTTCTTTTACTTGTTTGTAAACGTTTTCTGCGGTGAAGCCAAGTTTCTCGTCGAGCACCTTGTAGGGAGCCGAGAAGCCGAAGCTAGGCATGCCCCAAACCTTGCCGTTTGCGCCTACCAGACCTTCGAGCGTTACGGGAAGACCAGCGGTCATACCGAATATCTTGCTGCCTTGTGGCAGAATTTGCTCTTGATATTCCTTGCTTTGTGAGCGGAAGAGACCTTCTGAAGGCACGCTGACAATGCGGATTTTCACACCGTCTTTGCGGAGAAGTTCTGCTCCAGCCACCAAGGTAGATACCTCAGAACCGCTTGCGAGCAGGATGATGTCGAAGTCTTCGTCAGATCCAGCCACGATGTAAGCACCCTTGCGAGCCTGTTCATAGTCGTTGCCAGCAGGCAGTTTGGCAATGTTTTGGCGTGAGAAGATGAGTGCCGTCGGCGTGCTCATGTTTTCCATCGCCATCGCCCAACATACGGTAGTTTCGTCTGCGTCGGCAGGGCGGAACACGCGGATGCTATCTTTGCCGTGGTGATTCTTCAGCTTTTCCATCAAGCGGATTTGTGCTTCCTGCTCTACAGGCTCGTGCGTAGGACCGTCTTCGCCTACACGGAAAGCATCGTGGGTCCAAATGAACTTGATGGGCACTTCCATCAATGCAGCCAAACGGGCAGCAGGTTTCATATAGTCGGAGAACACGAAGAATGTGCCGCAAGCTGGGATGACACCGCCATGGAGATACATACCGATACACATGCAAGCCATGGTCAGTTCGCTAACACCTGCCTGGAAGAACGCTCCTGTGAAGTCGTCAGCCGTGAGGGCGTGTGTCTTCTTGAGGAATCCGTCGGTCTTGTCAGAGTTGGAAAGGTCGGCAGAAGAGCAAATCATGTTGGGCACTTGTTCTGCCAACACACCGAGGCAAGCGGCAGAGGCTGCACGTGTGGCGCTACCCTCCTTCTGTACTACGGCTGTCCAGTCCACCTTGGGAGCGTTGCCACTGAACCATTCCTTCAACTGAGTGGCTTTCTCTGGGTTGGCTTTCGCCCATGCAGCTTCCTGTGCATGACGCTCAGCCACTATCTTCTTCAGTTCTTCACGACGGTCTGCGTAGAGCTTTTCCACGTCGGGGAAGATGACGAACGGATTTTCAGGATTTCCGCCGAGGTTCTTGATTGTGTTTACATAGGCATCGCCACCGAGCGGTGCACCGTGGGTCTTGATGCTATGTTCATAGCTTGAACCGTCTGCCTGGCGCGCACCCTTACCCATAATGGTCTTGCCGATGATGAGGGTGGGGTGAGTTTGCTCTTTCTGAGCGTCGGTTAGCGCCTTGCGTATCTCGTCGGGATCGTTGCCGTTGATGACAGTTACGTTCCATCCCCAAGCTCTATACTTGGCTTCGGTGTCTTCGTTCATCACGGCGCTACATTCGGTGGAAAGTTGGATGTCGTTCGAATCATAGAACATGATAAGGTTGTTCAGACCCAAGATACCTGCCAGTCGGCCAGTGCCTTGAGATATTTCCTCCTCGATGCCACCATCAGAAATGTAGGCGTAAACCTTGTGCTGCATCACTTCGTGACCCAATCGAGCCTCCAAGAATTTCTCTGCCACGGCAGCTCCTGCGGCGAAAGTGTGACCCTGTCCGAGCGGTCCTGAAGTGTTTTCAATGCCTCGGTTGATGTCGCGCTCAGGGTGTCCTGGTGTGGGAGATCCCCATTGGCGAAACTCTTTCAACTCGTCAAGGGTGAACTTGCCTTGCAGAGCCAGTGCCGAATAGAGCATCGGCGACATGTGACCAGGGTCGAGGAAGAAGCGGTCGCGACCCTCCCACGATGGGTTTTCAGGGTCCCAAACGAGGAACTCAGAGAAGAGCACGTTGATGAAATCGGCTCCGCCCATGGCACCTCCGGGGTGACCAGAATTGGCTTTCTCCACCATGGAAGCTGCTAAAATACGGATATTGTCCGCTGCATGATTCATTAAATTCTTGTCGTTCATGTTATATGGTATTTGTATTTATCCTAACTTGTCTACAAAGTTAGGGGTTTTCAATGTATCTGCAAAATAATTGTTAATTTAAATCTTGCGGATTTTCGGGCTGTGGAGCTATGCTTTACTTAAGCGTGAGCACCACAATCGACTTGGCAGGTAGTTTCACCTTGATGCCGTTCTTGCTCACTTTGGCATCCTTGAAAGGTGCAGGCTTAACCACTTCTGGGTGATCGAAATCGTTGAAGTCGCTCACATCCTTGCATGTAAGTATTTCTCCTGAGATGCTCTTCTTGGCAATACCATCCAGGTTGAGGGCTATTTCTTGTGCCTTGTCGAGGTTGATGTTGACGAGCGAAACGACGATAGAACCATCTTTCTGTTTGGCTGCCGAGATGCTGGTCTGTGGAATCTTGCGTCCGTTCTTGGCATGTGAGTCACCGCGCACGTCCATGCTGTCGCACTTTATATCAGTGGGAAGATAGGTAGCCTCCTGGAATCCCTTGTACATCTTGAACACATGATAGGTGGGAGTGAGCACCATGTGGCCCGTTCCCTTCTGATCGGTGAGAATCATAGACTGCAATACGTTAACCACCTGAGCAATGTTAGCCATGCGGATGCGGTCTGTGTGGCGATGGAATACATTGAGTGTGAGGGCTGCCACAAAGGCGTCGCGCATGGAGTTCTGCTGATACAGGTGGCCAGATATGGTGCCCGGTTCTTCGTCCCACCATGTTCCCCATTCGTCAACCATCAGTCCGATGTTCTTCTTCGGGTCTTTCTGATCCATGATGGCAGCGTGCTTCTTGATGACATCTTCTATGCCGAGACATTTTCCGATGGTCCAATAGTAGTCGTCTTTGCCAAACTTGGTAGCAGAACCTTTGCTGCCGCTCCATCCACTCACAGTGTAATAGTGAAGACTAACACCGTTCATGCGGTTGCCCACTTGGTTCATGAGCACTTTGGTCCAGTTGTAGTCATAGTCGCTAGCTCCACTTGCAATCTTGTAGAGTTGGTGTCCGTCGTAGTTGCGACAATAGGTGGCGTAGCGGCGGTAGAGGTCGGCATAATAGTCGGGGCGCATACTTCCACCGCATCCCCAGCTCTCGTTGCCCACGCCGAGAAACTTCACGTTCCACGATTTCTCGCGCCCGTTCTGTCGGCGGAGCTTTGCCATCGGTGTCTCACCATCGCTGGTCATGTATTCCACCCATTTGGCAAGTTCTTCCACCGTGCCGCTGCCCACGTTACCACTGATGTAAGGCTCGCATCCAAGCATCTCGCACAGATTTAGAAACTCGTGCGTTCCGAACGAATTGTCCTCAATGGTTCCGCCCCAATTGTTGTTCTGCATCTTTGGACGCTGGTCTCTTGGACCGATGCCGTCCATCCAGTGATATTCATCGGCAAAGCATCCACCTGGCCAACGCAGTACGGGCACTTGCAAGTCTTTGAGTGCTTCAAACACATCTTTGCGGTAGCCCTTGATGTTAGGGATGGTTGATTGTTCGCCCACCCATAGTCCGCCATAGATGCAAGACCCGAGGTGCTCGGCAAACTGACCATAGATTTCCTTGTATATCTTTTGTTTTCCGTCGTTCACATGTATGGTGGCTGTGGCATCTTGTGCTTGTGCAGACAAGGCGCAAGTGGCAGTGAGGAGTGCGGAAGCAATAATCTTTTTCATTGTAATGTTGTTGTTTGTTGATAATACGTAGGCGTGAGTGGGTTCACTGAAAAGAAAAAAGGTGAGATACACCTCACGCCCATGAGTGTATCACACCTTTTCTTTTGTCCTTTAAGGCTTGCATTGCACGGCTGCTTGTTCGATGGGCAACCCTGCTTCATAATTTTTGATATAGGCATTGAAGCCTTCTACGTCTGCTGGAGTCGGAGCTATCTCTTCACCGCTATTACCTGCAAACACTTGTTTGTCGAGATAGTCTGCCAGCGAGAGATGCTCAGTGTTGTTCACCAGGTAACCTGCCAACAAGGCAATGCCCCATGCGCCACCTTCGCCTGCGGTCTCCATGACAGAGATGGGGGAGTTGATGGCAGCAGCGAGAATGCGTTGTCCCACGCCCTTGGTCTTGAACAATCCGCCATGCCCAGTGATTCTTTCCACTTGCACATGTTCCTTGTTGAACAGAATATCGTTGCCGATTTTCAGTACGGCAACTGAGGCATAGAGGTTGGCACGCATAAAGTTGGCAAGGGTAAACTTGTCGTTGGCAGAGCGTACGAAGAGCGGTCTGCCTTCTGCCAGTCCTGTGACAGGTTCGCCAGAGAAATAGTTGTAGGCAATCAGTCCGCCACAGTCAGCATCGCCCTCCAAGGCATGGTTATAGAGCTTGCCGAAGAGTTCGCCCATGTCTGTGCTCATGCCCATCAAGGCTTGAAACTCCTTGAAGATGCCAATCCAAGCGTTGAGGTCTGACGTGCAGTTGTTGCAGTGCACCATGGCTACGGGACTGCCATCGGGTGTGGTCACCATGTCGATGGGCTCATAGGGTTGTGAAAGGTCTTTCTCAAGCACAATCATTGAGAACGACGAGGTGCCGGCAGACACGTTTCCGGTGCGCGGACGTACGGCATTGGTGGCTACCATGCCTGTGCCGGCATCACCTTCAGGAGGACAAAGCGGGATGCCCGCCTGCAGATGTCCCGACACGTCGAGACGCTTGGCACCTTCGGCGGTAAGTGTTCCGGCTTCGTCGCCAGCGTTTAGAATCTTGGGCAGGATGTCAAGAATCGTCCAAGCATCTACACCTTTGTCTGCAATCAGTGCGTTGAACTTCTCCACCATCGGTGCAGCATATTGCTTGGTGTTGGCATCTATGGGAAGCATGCCCGATGCATCACCGATGCCGAGCACCTTTTCTCCCGTCAGTTGCCAGTGTATGTAGCCTGCCAAAGTGGTGAGAAAGTCGATGTCTTTAACATGACTTTCGTGGTTGAGAATGGCTTGGTACAAGTGTGAAATGCTCCAGCGAAGCGGAACGTTGAAGTTGAAGAGTTTGGACAACTCCGCTGCAGCAGCGCCAGTATTGGTGTTGCGCCATGTGCGGAAGGGCACCAAGATATGTTGCTCTTTGTCGAAAGCCATGTATCCGTGCATCATAGCGCTGATGCCGATGGCTGCCAACTGTTCGATTTCACAGTCATACTCTTGCTTCACATTCTTGCGCAGGTCGGCATAACAGTCTTGCAGTCCGTGCCATATCGCATCGATGCTGTAGGTCCAAAGTCCGTCTATCAGTTGGTTCTCCCATTCATGGCTGCCTTGAGCAATAGGGGAGTTGTCAGGAGCAATCAATACAGCCTTGATGCGAGTAGATCCAAACTCGATGCCCAGGATGGCTTGACCTGTCTTGATGCTCTCTTTTGCGATTTCTTTGTTCATGGATGAATGATGGTTAATGGGGTTATCTCAATGCTTTGTTGAGCATATAGTACACTTCGTTGACACGCAAATCTTGACGGAAACGCTCATAGTCGGTGTCTTTGTTGATGATGCAACATTCGATGTCGGCGATTTCAGCATAGTCACGCCAATATTCGTCGGTGAGTCCGAAGCTGAAGCAAGAGTGGTGTGTGCCTCCTGCATTCATCCAGCATCCCACGCCAATCTCAAAGGTAGGCTCAGGAATCCACAGTGCTGAGGCTACAGGGAGTTTCGGCAAAGGTTTGCTCTTGATGAGGTTCACGTCGTTGGCGATGAGGCGGAAGCGGTTGCCCATATCGACTATGGTAGCCGTAACGCCATGTCCTTGTTTGGTGGTGAACACAAGACGAGCGGTTTGGGTCTTGCGTATGCCGATGCCAAGGTGGTGTACTTCAAGGCGGGGCTTCTCTTCTTCAGAGATGTCGGGGTTGATTTCGAGCATGTGCGACTCCAAGATAGAGGTGTTGTCGCCATCGAAATTGAGGGTGTAATCTTCGAGGAACGAGGTGCCACCTTCAAGTCCTTGGCTCATAAACCATGTGGTGCGATAGAGTGCAGCACTCTTCCAGTCGCCTTCTGCACCGAAGCCATAGCCGTCGTGCATCAGTCTTTGGGATGCTAATCCTGGTATTTGGTCAAAGCCACGACCTGTTTCTTCCACATTATAGTCGCCGAGATCATCGAAATTAGTAGTGAATCCTTTAGCTCCAAATGCCTTTAATACGGCACGCAAGGTGAGTTCTGCCTTAGCGGCATTCCATATCTTGTGGTATGCTTCTGTGCTTTCGTCTTTCAAACCATCGGCTACAGTGTATTCTTTAAAGTATACATCGTGTACCAAAGCGGTCACATCCTCATCTTTCACTTGATCAAAATACTGCATCACAGTGGAGAAGGGGCAATAGTCTACATGGTAGCCCAGCACTTGTTCTGCTGCCACTTTGTCACCATCGGTCACGGCCACATTGTTCATTTGGTCTCCGAAACGCAGGATAAGGCAGTCTTGAGCATCGTTCCAGGCGGCGCAAACGCGCTCCCACACAGCAATGTGGTCTTGTGTCTTGGCGTCTTTCCAATAGCCGATGACTGTCTTGCGCGGTTTGCGGAGGCGAGAGAGAATGTGTGCGTACTCACGATCGCCGTGTGCACTCTGGTTCAGATTCATGAAGTCCATATCCATAGTCTCGTATGGAATGTGCTGGTTGTACTGCGTGTGGAGGTGCAATAGTGGTTTGCGGAGTATCTGTAAGCCATGTATCCACATCTTGGCAGGCGAGAATGTGTGCATCCAAGTGATGACGCCCACGCAGTTTTCTGCATTGTTGGCGGCTGCCATCACGTCGGCTACTTCGTGTGTGTTGTTCGCAGTACCTTTATATATTACTTTGATAGGAAGTCTGCCCGACTGGTTCAGTCCTTCTACCATTTCTTTTGAGTGTCCGTCCACTTGTTTTACGGCATCACCTCCATAGAGA
>CAVKQP010000096.1:0-7442 GCA_963658165.1 Clostridium sp. CAG:302
ATACCGGCCACTCCAGCACCGATAATGAGGAAATCGTATTTAAATACCATTATTATTATTTGTAATATCGATAAGCGTCAAACACGCTTAGCGCCGACAAAGTTAATACAAATTGGAGTAAAAATGAAACAATTAGACAATTTTCCATAGATTTTCTTGGCTTGCGAAGTCTGTTCGGATAATTATTTGTAATTTTGCATCCAATTATGAGAATGATTTTGTTTGACAGAATCAGTCGGCGGGCGATTGTAACCGTTAGTCTGATTCTCGGATTTCTGACCGCTTCACCCGTAAAGGGACAGGTAAACACCACGCCTGTCGATGCTAATGAAACCATTATCGACGATGACGACAATGATAACGATGCAGACCTTGATGTTCTTGCGACCGATTCGATAGCCGCAGATAGCACCCTCAACAAGTTGCCGTGGGACAAGGCGGTAGCAGTGAAGATTGGCAGACTGCTTGACAGTGAAATGTTTAAGACTTCTCAAGTGGGCATGATTGTCTATGATCTCGATGCCGACTCCGTGATATTCGCCCACAACGAAAGGCAAACCATGCGCCCTGCTTCTACCATGAAAATTATCACTGCCATCACCGCTATCGACAAACTTGGTGGCTCCTATCAGTTTAAGACCGACCTGAAATATACAGGTAAGATAGAAAACCACACGCTCTCTGGAGCTGTCTACTGTATAGGTGGTTTCGATCCACGTTTCAACAATGATGACCTTGGCGCATTTGTTTCCAGTTTGAAGGAGATGGGCGTAGACACCATACGCGGCACTCTCTTTGCAGACACGAGTATGAAAGACGCTAGCCGTTTGGGTGAAGGATGGTGCTGGGATGACAAGAACCCTGTGCTTTCGCCACTACTTATCTCACGCAAGGATGAATTTATGGACCGCTTTGTGCGCCGCCTGCGTCAAGATAGCATTGTGGTGTCTGCATGCACCTACACAGGCACAGTTCCCTATGAAGCCTACAACGTGTGCAGTCGTTTCCATACGCTCGACCAGATACTCATGCGCATGCTCAAAGAGAGCGACAATCTCTATGCCGAATCCATGTTCTACCACACGGCAGCCTCCACAGGTAATCATCCGGCTTCGGCACAGCACGCACGTAGTGTCATCAACCAATTGGTGCGCAAGTTGGGGCTTGATCCTGCACGCTATCGCTTTGCCGATGGCTCAGGACTTTCACTCTATAACTATGTAACACCCGAACTCGAAGTGATGATGTTGCGCTATGCATACCGCAACAACAATATCTATGTTCATCTCTATCCTGCCCTGCCCATTGCCGGCGTTGATGGCACGCTCAAGAAGCGCATGCGCAATTCGTTCACAAGCGGTAATGTGCATGCCAAGACAGGCACTGTGACGAGCATCAGTTCGCTCGCAGGTTATTGTACAGCCTCAAATGGTCATCATCTCGCATTCTCTATCATCAATCAGGGATTGATGCACCGCAAAAACGGAACACAGTTTCAAGATCGTGTCTGCACCATTTTGTGCAGTCCCCACTGATATTTTTAATTCTTAACTATTTAGTTTCAATGACATTCTCACCGCGATTGTTCGCAACACTACGACACTACGACCGCAAGACATTTATGCAAGACCTCATGGCAGGCATCATAGTCGGCATCGTAGCATTGCCCCTTGCCATCGCCTTTGGTATTGCTTCGGGCGTAACACCTGAAAAGGGTATTATCACCGCCATAGTGGCAGGTTTCATCATCTCCATGTTTGGAGGTAGCAAGGTGCAAATTGGTGGCCCTACGGGAGCTTTTATCGTCATCATTTATGGCATCATTCAGCAGTACGGCATGGAGGGACTCACCATTGCAACCCTCATGGCAGGTGTATTCCTCATTCTCTTCGGACTGCTCCATTTGGGTACTATCATCAAATATATCCCCTATCCCATCGTGGTCGGCTTCACGAGCGGTATTGCCGTAACTATCTTCACCACACAGATTAAGGACTTGTTTGGTCTGCACATGGAGACAGTTCCCTCCGATTTCATAGAGAAATGGGGTGCCTATGTGCAAGATTTCCATACGATAGATCCGTGGAGCGCACTCATCGGCATACTCAGCGTGGTCATCATTGTGATCACTCCTAAGTTCAGCAAACGCATTCCTGGTTCGCTCATTGCTATCATTGTTATGACAGTTGCTGCCCTCGAACTGCAGCATTATTGCGGAGCAACGACCATTGAGACCATTGGTGACCGCTTTACGATTAGCAGTCAACTGCCCGCCGCAACGGTTCCAGGCATTAATTGGGACACGATCAAGAACCTCATATCACCAGCTTTCACTATCGCTATTCTTGGTGCTATTGAGTCGTTGCTATCTGCCACCGTTGCCGATGGTGTGATTGGCGACCATCATGACTCCAATACCGAACTCATTGGACAGGGGCTTGCCAACATTGCATCACCCCTTTTCGGTGGTATTCCTGCCACTGGCGCTATCGCCCGCACGATGACCAACATCAACAATGGCGGTCGCACTCCTGTCTCGGGCATCATCCACGCTGTGGTTCTCTTGCTCATCTTCCTGTTTCTCATGCCTCTTGCCAAATATATTCCTATGGCTTGTTTGGCTGGTGTATTGGTTGTTGTGAGCTACGGAATGTCGGGATGGCGCTCGTTCCTCACGTTGATGAAAAACCCTAAGAGCGATGTGACTGTGCTACTCATCACATTCTTCCTCACCATACTCTTCGATCTTACCATCGCCATTGAGGTTGGCTTGCTCATTGCTTGCTTGCTTTTTATGAAACGTATGGCAGAAACGACCGACGTAAAGGTGATTATGGACGAGATTGTCACCGAGGACGAGAGTGGCATCAGCCATGCTAACGACGAACACCTGATTATTCCGAAGGGTGTGGAAGTGTATGAAATCAACGGTCCTTACTTCTTCGGTGCTGGCAACCGCTTTGAGGAAATCATGGCAAGTTTCGGCGACCGTCCACAGGTGCGTATCATTCGTATGCGTAAGGTGCCTTTTGTCGACTCTACAGGCATCCATAACCTGACCAACCTCTGCTTGATGAGCAAGAAGGAAGGCATTCAGATTGTGCTCTCTGGCGTCAATCCGAAAGTTCACCAAACGTTGCAGCATGCAGGTTTCTATGCTTTGGTGGGAGAAAAGAATATTTGTCCGCACATCAAGGTGGCTCTTGAACGTGCCAAAGACATCATCGGTCAGTAAGCAGACACACCTTATTATATATATAGAAAGACTCGCAACAAGGGCGATAAACTATCCTTGTTGCGAGTCTTTCCGTTGATGGACCACTAAAGAATGGTCTATTCAAACGACAACTTATCAAGTCTGCCGCGCAAATTCTCTGCTTCCGACTTGCGAATAGAAAGGGTGATGGAACAAGTGTTGTCATATTCCTGTTTGACAATGCGTGGCTGCAATTCCTTGATAACGCGCATCACGTCGTTCATCATCACATATGGGAAGTCGTATTTCACCAGTTCTTCCACTTGACGAGTCTCTATCTCTGCATTTTCTATCGCCGCTGCGGCAGCAGCTTTATATGCCACGATGAGTCCTCCCGTGCCCAAGTTGACACCGCCATAGTAGCGCACCACGATGATGAGTATGTCTGTGAGTTCGTTGCTGTTGATTTGTCCGAGAATGGGTTTGCCCGCCGTACTGCTCGGTTCTCCGTCGTCGTTGGCACGAAAGTCGGTGCGTTCAGGTCCCAGCATGTAGGCATAGCACACGTGGCGGGCATCGTAGTATTTCTTGCGATAGGCAGCCACGATGTTCTTCACCTCGTCGAGCGACTCCACATGATGAGAAAAAGCGAGGAACTTACTCCGTTTTTCAGAGTAAGTTCCCTCGCCTATTTTGTTTGTAATCGTCTTGTATTCGTCTATCATTTAGCTCAACTTGTGAATGATAAGTCCTGAACGGAGCTTCGGTTCAAACCATGTGGCCTTCGGAGGCATAATCTTTCCACTGTCGGCAATGTCCATAATCTGTTGCATCGTCACCGGATAGAGTGCCAAAGCCATGCGCATCTCACCGCTATCTACACGACGTTTCAGTTCTCCGAGGCCTCGAAGTCCGCCCACAAAGTCGATGCGCTTGTCCGAGCGTAAGTCTTTGATGCCGAGCAACTGGTCGAGAATCAGCCTGCTGGAAATGTCGACGTCGAGCACCCCGATAGGGTCTTTATCATCGTAAGTGCCGTTGTTGGCTTCCAAACTATACCACAAGCCATCGAGATAGAGCGAGAACTCATGCAAATGGGTGGGCTTATATTCCGCTGCTCCCTTGCACGACACGGTGAAATGCTGCTCCAAAGCCTTGAGAAAAGCCTCAGAAGACATGCCGTTCAAGTCTTTCACCACACGGTTGTAGTCGAGAATGGTCAACTGAGAAGCCTGGAAGCACACCGCCATGAAATAATTATATTCCTCTTTGCCTGTGTGGTTGGGGTTCTGCTTTGCCTTTTCTGCCCCCACCAATGCTGCTGCAGCACTACGGTGGTGACCGTCTGCGATATAGAGCGCAGGCATCTTGCTGAATTCTTCAGTCACTGTGGCGATGTCGTTGTCGTCTGATATGATCCAGAACTGATGGCGGAAACCATCGATCGGAGCAATGAAGTCATAGACTGGTGTGGTGACTGCATAGCGCTCTATCATCGTGTTGAGCACGCTATTGTCGGGATAGGCGAAGAAGACAGGCTCAATGTTGGCATTGCATACGCGCACATGCTTCATGCGATCTTCCTCTTTGTCGCGTCGCGTCAGTTCGTGTTTCTTGATGACTCCGTTGAGGTAGTCTTCCACGTAGGCGCCAACCACCAATCCGTATTGTGTCTTGCCGTTCATGGTTTGGGCATAGATGTAATACTGTTCTTTGTCGTCTTGCACGAGCCAACCCTTCTCTTGGAATTTCTTGAAGTTGTCGGCAGCCTGCTGATAAACGCGTGGATCGTATTCGCTTGTACCCGGTTCGAAGTCAATTTCTGGTTTGATGATATGATAAAGACTCATCTCATTGTCACCAGCCTCGGCTCGTGCCTCTTCCGAATTGAGCACATCGTAGGGACGAGACTCCACTCGCTCCACAAGGTCGCGTGGTGGACGTAATCCCTTAAAAGGTTTGATGGTAGCCATAAGCTTAGCTTTTGATTAGATTACTTGTTCACTTGATACTTGGTGCATCCGTCTTTGAAGAAGGCGTTGATCTGGCGTGCGGCTGCAATACCGGCATTGGTGTTAGCCTCTGCAGTCTGTGCGCCCATCTTCTTCGGTGTGCTGAAATAGCGGCCTTCAAACTTCTGGAAGTCGGCATCAGCGTCTGGCTTGATATCGGTGATATATTTCAGATCTTCACGATCAGCCAAGAGCTTGATCAGTTCTGGCTCGTTGATCACTTCCTTGCGAGCGGTATTAATCAAGATGCCACCCTTCTTCATCTTGCCCACCAATGCGTAGTTGATGCTCTCCTTGGTCTCTGGTGTGGCAGGAATGTGCAGACTGACGATGTCGCAGTTCTCGAAGAGTGCTTCCTGACTGGCTGCTGCATGCACGCCAGCCTCCTCTATGGCTGTGGCTGGGCAGAAGGCATCGTAGGCATAAACGTCCATTCCGAAGCCTTGGGCGATGCGAGCTACGTTGCGACCCACGTTGCCAAAGGCGAGAATACCCAGTTTTTTGCCTTTCAGTTCTGTGCCTGCCTTACCGTTGTAGAAGTTGCGCACGGTATAGACCAAAAGTCCGAAGACGAGTTCGGCTACGGCATTGGCATTCTGTCCGGGTGTGTTTTCTACCACAACACCCTTCTTCTTGGCATATGCGGTGTCGATGCTATCGTAACCAGCACCAGCACGAACCACAATCTTCAATTGTTTTGCGGCATCAAGCACCTCGGGTGTAACCTTGTCTGAGCGCACAATCATGGCGTCGGCATCCTTCACGGCGTCAAGCAGTTGTGCCTTGTCAGTATATTTTTCGAGCAGGGCGAGTTCGTTACCAGCTGCTTCTATTTCTTCTTTGATGCCTTTCACAGCGGCTGCGGCAAATGGCTTTTCTGTTGCTACGAGTACTTTCATGTTATTTGGCTTTAAATAAAAAGGTTTGTTATTATAAAAAAGAAAAGCGGAAAAGCTGACCGCGACATCAATTGCCGGTCAGCTCTTCCGCCGTAGATGTATCATTAATGATTGGCTTCAAAGTCTTTCATGCACTGGATGAGTGCCTGCACACCCTCAATGGTCTGTGCGTTGTAGCAGCTAGCACGGAATCCGCCCACGCTGCGGTGACCCTTGATGCCTACCATTCCCTGTGCTACGGCATAGTCGAGGAATGGTTTTTCGAGATCTTTGTATTCGTCGTTCATCACGAAGCAGATGTTCATCAGCGAGCGGTCTTCCTCCTTCACTGTGCCGCGGAAGAGCTTGTTGCGGTCTATCTCGGCATAGAGTATTTCGGCGCGCTGGTGGGCGAGTTTGTCCATGGCCTCCACTCCGCCGTTCTTCTTTATCCAGCGCAGAGTCTCCAGCGCGCTGTATATTGGCACCACGGGCGGGGTGTTGAACATCGAACCTTTCTCCACGTGTGTGCGGTAGTCGAGCATGGTGGGTATTGGGCGCGGAGCCTTGCCCAGCTTGTCGTCCTTCACAATCACGAGCGTCACTCCGGCCATGGCCAGGTTCTTTTGCGCTCCGGCGTAGATGCAGTCGTATTTGGCCACATCTATGGGACGGCTGAATATGTCGGACGACATGTCGCCTATGAGAGGCACATTGACATCAAGGTCTTTGCGCATCTCGGTGCCATAGATGGTGTTGTTTGTGGTGATGTGCAGATAGTCTGCGTCGTCGGGACACGACCATCCCTTGGGAATGTATGTGTAGTTAGCCTCAGCCGAAGAAGCCACTTCAACCACCTCGCCAAACAGCTTAGCCTCTTTCATGGCCTTTTTGGCCCACGTGCCAGTGTTGAGATAGGCGGCTTTTTTCAAGAGGAAGTTGTACGGCACCATACAGAATTCCAGCGACGCACCACCTCCGAGGAATATTACCGAATAGCCTTCGGGTATGTTGAGCAATTCCTTTATTAAGGCCACGGCTTCGTCAACCACTGGTTGGAAGTCTTTTGCCCTGTGGCTGATTTCCATGAGCGAAAGTCCCGAACCGTTGAAGTCGAGGCATTGTTTGGCAGTGTTCTCTATCACCTCGCGAGGCAACATGGATGGACCTGCATTAAAGTTGTACTTCTTCATTTGATTGAAAAGTTAAATTAATAATCTCTTTTGTGTGTCACAATTGCGGTGCGAATGTACCACTTTTTATTCATTTTGCAAAACATTCGCGCGTCAAATGTTTACATTTTGAGCCGATATTGTTTCAATAAGGCATGGAATGCAATGTCTATCTGACAATTTC
>CAVKQP010000097.1:0-7377 GCA_963658165.1 Clostridium sp. CAG:302
GGATTTCCTGTGGAAAGAAACATGAGCATGATTTCAACGACCATCAATGGTTCCACCACACAGGATATCTATCAGACCTATTTGGATATGATTGCGCCTATACAGGACAAACTGCACCAGATGAATGATAGCATCAACCAAAGTACCGACTTGGTGCAACGGGTGGCATTGGCAAAGAAGACTTGGAATGTGCAAGAATCCTTGCGACAGCAAACCTGTCAGTTTATCCAAACTCATAGCAGTTCGTTGGTCGCCCTTGATTTGCTCACTGAGACATTCTCCGCCTTGCCAACACCTTATACCACTTATCAAATTAACGAAATGGTAGGTTGGCTTAAGAGCGAGTGGGGGAGTAGTCCTCAATTTTCAGTGCTGCAAGCTCAGGCAGAGATGGCTAAACATACAGCCGTAGGCACCCCTTTTATCGATGGCACACTCCTCACTCCTGACGGCAAGCAGGTGAAATTGTCCACTCTCGTCAAGAAAGGTGAATATACCATGTTGGAGTTTTGGGCTTCCTGGTGTCATCCTTGTCGCCAAGAGATACCACATCTCAAGGAGGTGCATGAGAAATACAAAGACTTCAACATCATCAGTATTTCTGTCGACATGCAAGATGCCGATTGGAAAAAAGCGATGGACAAGGAAAACATGAGTTGGACGCAACTACGCAATCCAGAAGGCTTTGGCGGAATGGTCATGGGCGAATACGGTATTAATGGCATACCTGCTTGCCTCATTTTGGACAAGGATGGCAATTTCTTCAAGACTAATATGCGTGGAGCCTACCTTGATGCTTTCTTATACGACTATTATAAGAGGTAATAGCGAAAGTAACTAAATATAAACGTAAAAAGCATTGGGGAATTTCCTCAATGCTTTTTACGTTTATGATTCATTTTGTCATTTTACTTTGCAGATTCATAAGAAAGCAGTACATTTGCAGAAATTTTTAATAGAATGTATACATTTGTCATCAGTTTGATATGTCTTGTCTTAGGATATATCTTTTACGGAAAGTTTGTTGAGCATATCATGCAGCCCGATGCTAATCGAGCTACACCTTGCTACTCTATGCAAGATGGGATTGACTATACTCCCATGCCAACATGGAAGGTTTTCCTTATTCAATTTCTTAACATTGCTGGAACTGGACCTATCTTTGGAACCATCCAAGGACTTTTGTTTGGTCCGTCAGCCTATTTCTGGATTGTACTAGGGTGCATCTTCGGTGGTGCTGCCCACGACTATATGGCAGCCATGATATCACTCAAGCGCAATGGTGCTTCTCTACCCGAAATCGTGGGAGACGAGTTGGGGAGTTGGGCGCGTAACTCGCAACGCTATCTGGCTCTCTTATTAATGATTATGGTGGTGGCGGTGTTTGTGAAGACTCCTGCCGGCTTGTTGGCAAATCTCACAAGTAGTCTACCCATCGGTGATAGCTATTTCTTTTGGGTGGTAGTGATTTTTCTCTACTATCTGTTAGCCGCAACGCTGCCCATCAATAAAATTATTGGTAGGGTATATCCCATTTTTGGCGTGATACTTATCTTTATGGCAATCTGCATCTTTGTTGGGGTGTTTGTTCATAGCGGCACACCAATTCCAGAGATTACAGATGCCTTTGAGAACCATTATCCAGGTGGTAGTCTTCCTGTTTTTCCTTGCTTGTGTATCACGATTGCTTGTGGTGCAGTGAGTGGCTTTCATGCCACACAAAGTCCGCTCATGGCGCGATGCATCAAGAACGAACGCTACGGCAGACGCGTCTTCTACGGAGCGATGATAACGGAAGGTGTGATTGCACTCATCTGGTGTGCGGCCACGCTGCAGTTTGCCAACGAACTCAATGTGGCAGGAAATACCCCTTACGAAAAGATCTACAATGCGATGCTTGATGCCAATGGTTCTATTAATCCTGCCATCTTTGTCAATAATATCTGCAATAGTTGGTTGGGATCCTTTGGTGCTGTGCTGGCGATATTGGGTGTTGTTATAGCACCAATCACCACCGGTGATACCGCATTGCGCTGTGCACGTCTCATCTTGGCAGATATGCTTAAGTTTAAACAAGACAAGGTATCAAAGCGCATGTTGCTTTGTCTGCCTGTGTTTGTTATCAGTGTGGTTTTGCTTTTTGTTAAGTTTGATGTGTTGTGGCGCTACTTCGCATGGTTTAACCAGACATTCTCCATCTTTACCTTCTTTGCTATTGCTATCTATCTAGCTAAGCAAAAGAAACCCTATGGTACTGCACTCGTACCTGGTATGTTCATGGTTGCCGTTTGTGTTACCTATCTTGCAGTAGACGAATATTGCGGTAATTTCAGCCGTGAGGTGTCCTATCTGATTGGTGCTTTTTCCGCATTCGCTTGCCTCCTTTGGTTCATGATTTGGAAGCATAAGCATATTGCTTAAACAAAATATTACCCGAAATGCCCCTGCAGTTATCATTAATAATCGCAGGGGCATTTCTCGTTATTTACACCTTAATTATATATTAAAGGTATAGCAACAATTCATATTGTTACCTGTAAATTGATAATTTTCTTTGCTACAACAAAAAATATGCAGAAATATTTGGTGGTGTCGTCGGAAAGTAGTACCTTTGCAGTCGCAAATAAGAAATATCGCGGAGTGGAGCAGTTGGTAGCTCGCCAGGCTCATAACCTGGAGGTCGCATGTTCGAGTCCTGCCTCCGCAACTTAAGTCGGCAAAACGAGTTGAAATTCAACAAGTTTTGCCGACTTCTCATTTAAGCGTGCGCCGAATTTTCTATCGGTATGCCTATTCGTTCTTCTTGATCTTACTTGATAATCAATCCTCCGTTGTGGAGCATTGTCACCTTGATTTTGCCATTTTTACTTACCTTTGCATTCTTCAAAACTGTGGCTGGCCAAAGACTGTCTTTGACGGCTTTGTCGTTATATACCGATACGGTGCGACCGGCAAACATTGGTAAGGTGAGTTCGAGTGTTAATTCCTTACCTGTAGCGTTGAGTCCAGCTACATACCAATCGGTCCCATGACGGCGAGCGATGACCACAAAGCGGCCAGGGTAGCCGTCGATAAAACGTGTTTCGTCCCATTCTACGGGCACAGTCTTGAGAAAATCGAGTTCCACCTGCGGCAATTCCGTGAGGTTGTTAGGTTGAATGGCGATGCATTGTACGCTACTTTGATTGACAATAGATGCTGCCATCTCAAACACATCGGATGTGTAGCGACGATGACGTCGCTTATTGTCCTTTGACATATATTTGTTCATGATGGTGCCACCCCAGTCCATAGATGCCACCGTATTGCGACAGAAGGGATGCATGGTCAATTCAAACGATTCGCGTTGTGCGTGGTGTTCTGTGAAGAAAGTGTTTTCAGATGCCAACACCGCCTCTGAAGCTATGAAATTGGGGTACATGCGTTCCCATCCACGCGGCAGTGTGCATCCGTGGAATATCACCTGTATGCCGTAGTCGTTGGCATCGCTGAGGATGTCTTCATAGAGTTGCATGGTGTGCTGTTTGTCACCGCCGAAGAAGTCAACCTTTATGCCTTTCACACCGATGCTTTTCATCCACGCCATTTCCTTTTTGCGAGCCACAGAAGTATTCATGCAGTTCTTTGGCCCCTGTGGAGCGTTGTTCTGAAAACCATTACTGTTGTACCATAGCAATAGACTCACGCCCTTGTTTTGCGCATAGTGGCTCAGCTGGGCAATGCGGTCACGGCCTATCTGTTTGTCCCACAATCCGTCTACAAGACAATATTCGTAGCCCATCTCGGCAGCAGTGTCAATGAATTTCACTTGATCGTCATAGTTTACCGACTTATCTTGCCAGATGAGCCAACTCCATGTGTAGCGTCCAGGTTTGTATTGTTGTGATGGCTCGTATTGTTGTTCCACCACGTCGTAAGCTATGGTGGTTTCTACGATGGGTTTCAGTGTAGCACCTACGGTGATCGTGCGCCACGGCGTTGCGCCAGGGATTGTGAGGGCTGGCTCTGCTGAACCCCATCCGTTAGCTTCTCCTTTCATAGGAAATGTCACTTGATAACCTTTTTGTGTATCATAGTCTGCTAATCGGCAACCGGCGTAGCCACCATTGGTGCCCGTTTCGCTCACAAGTACCCAACCGTCTGTCCCAACACGAAACAAGCATGGGAAGGTGTAGCCCGTGCCATACTTTGAGCGGGCGGTCATTGGAGCATCGGGTGTGTATTCCTCTTCATAACTTGGTTTTGTGCGTTTCCATCCACCCATGGCATCAGATTGTGGACAAATGAACGTTGTGGTCTGCTGTGGTAGACGGAACGATGTAGCTTCTTCGGTCACAATCATGCATGCGGTTTCATCTTTCTGGGGAAAAACGTAACGGAAAGCCACATCATTGTTGCTTACCCGAAACACAATAGTCATCGGCTGATGCTTGGCGTTCTCACAGTCTATGCTAAGTTCGTTGGCTGTGTAGTGTACGGATGAAGCCTTTGTGTTGTGCATTGAATAGGTTTCATCGATAGACGTTGTGGTTGACTTACTCACGCTGAGACCGGTTGAAAAGTCACCAATGTTCGTCTTTAGTCCGAGCATAGAACTTTCCACCATCTGCTTTTCTGCATATTTTACGTCGTAAATCATATGCCCGTCCGCGTTGTTTACTGTAACGATCAGTTGCCCATCAGGCGATTTTACGGTCAAGTTGTCGGCAAAAGCCGTTAGCGCAACTGCCAACGACATCACCATGGTTGATAATAAATGCTTCATCTCAATGATTATGTTGATAAATTAAAGTATTGTTGCAAATATACATATAAATATTGGATTACGGACGGTTAAGCCATTGATGTGTCTAACTTTTTTGTCGAAAAGGTCCCCCGGCCCCTATTTGTTATATCAAACTGATGTAAATCCAAGACAAAGCGAAATATATTTTGCTTTGTCTTGGATTTACATTATCTTTGCATTTAGATACACTAATCATAAAATCAATTCGCATGAAACCAACATTATTACTCCTCGCTGCTGGTATGGGTAGCCGCTATGGAGGATTAAAACAACTAGACAGTTTAGGCCCCAATGGTGAAACCATAATGGATTATTCTATCTATGATGCCATCAAGGCAGGCTTTGGAAAGATTGTCTTTATCATTCGCAAAGACTTTGAAAAGGATTTCCGTGAAAAGATACTCAGTAAATATGAGGGACATATCCCTGCCGAACTTTGTTTCCAAAGTCTTGATGCTCTGCCTGAAGGATTCGCTTGTCCGACAGATCGTGTAAAACCTTGGGGCACCAACCATGCTGTGCTGATGGCGAAAGACGTTATCAAGGAACCGTTCCTTGTCATCAATTGCGATGACTTCTACAATAGAGATGCCTTTATGGTGGTCGGCAAATTCCTCGCAGAACTGCCTGAAGGTAGTAAGAATCGCTATGCTATGGTGGGATTCCGTGTGGGCAACACGTTGTCAGACAATGGTACGGTAGCGCGTGGCATTTGTTCTAAAGACAAAGATGAGAATCTGACTACTGTCGTTGAGCGCACAGAAATTATGCGCGTTGACGGCAAGGTAAGCTACAAGGACGAAGAGGGTAAGTGGGTCGCTGTAGACGACAATACTCCTGTGTCGATGAACATGTGGGGCTTTACGCCTGACTACTTCGACTATAGCGAAGCCTATTTCAAAGAATTCCTCTCTGATCCAAAGAATATGGAAAACCTTAAGGCAGAATTCTTCATTCCGCTGATGGTCAACAAACTTATCAATGAAGGTACAGCCACCGTTCAGGTGCTTGACACCACAAGTAAGTGGTTTGGCGTGACCTATGCTGCCGACCGCCAGGATGTGGTAGACAAGATTCAAAGTCTCGTTGACGAAGGTGTATATCCTAACAATTTGTTCTAACACAAATGAAGATTGAAAGTCGGAAGGAGACTTTCAATCTTCACTTTTTTCCATTTCTATGAAACTTGATATTCTTTCACAAGAAGAACTTTCCTCCCTTAAAAGTATTATCAACGCATCGCACAACATTGCCATTTGTTGTCATAAGAGTCCAGACGGAGATGCTATTGGATCGTCACTGGCATGGGCGAACTTCCTCTCTGCACAGGGAAAGAATGTGCGAGTAGCTATTCCAGACGCGTGCCCCGACTTTCTGCAGTGGCTTCCCGGATTTTCGCAAACCGTGATACGCTACGATAAGCATCCTGATGAGGTCAAACAAATCTTTGAGAGTGCTGACATGATATTGTGTCTTGACTTCAACGAATCGCACCGTCTTGAAGATATGCGTCCTGTGCTTGAATCTGCCCAGGCAGCCAAGGTTCTTATCGACCATCATATTGGTCCAGATATGTCCGATGCACGTCTTGTCCTATCGCACGATGAGATGTCGTCCACGTGCGAACTCACTTTCCGTATCCTCTGGCAGATGGGCGAATTTGATAACATGTCACAACAATGTGCCATCAATATCTATTGCGGTATGATGACGGATACGGGTGGCTTTACCTACAACTCTAATCAACCTGAGATATTCTTGATTATCAGTCATTTGTTGGAGAAAGGTGTCAACAAGGATGAAATCTACAATCGGGTAAACCACAACTATAGTACGTGGTGCTTGCGCATGCGCGGATATGTGATGATGCAGAAACTCAATGTGTATGAAGATCTGCATGCCTCCTATTTTACGCTGACACGTGAAGAAATGCAACGTTTTCACTATGTTAAGGGTGATGCAGAGGGCTTGGTTAATGAACCTTTGAAAATTAAAGGTTTGAAGTTGTCTATCTACTTGCGTGAAGACACGGTGAAAGATAACCTCATTTTTGTAAGTTTGCGTTCTAGTTGTGGATTCCATTGCAAGCAAGTGGCAGAACGTTTTTTCAATGGTGGAGGACATGCCGATGCTGCTGGTGGCAAACTGTATTGTTCTATGGACGAGGCGAAAGAGATAGCAAAACAAGCCATCAAGTATTTTGCCGAAGAACTGAAATAATCGGAAGAGTGAGGTTGGTGACTATCTCTTGAAAAAGACAAAAAGTAAGCCCGCATAGTTGTTGTAACGATGCGGGCTTGTTTCTTTCTGCGAATTGCTTTCTGTAAGGTGAGGTGCTTCTTATTTACGAAGACCGAGAGCCTTGATGATTGCACGGTAGCGATTGATGTCGCGGTCGTACAAGTAATCGAGCAATGCGCGGCGCTTACCTACCAATTGCGTCAAAGCGCGTGCGGTAGTATGATCTTTACGGTTCTTTTTCAAGTGCTCCGTCAAGTGGGAAATACGGTAGGAGAACAATGCTATCTGGCTCTCTGCTGAACCAGTATCAGAGTTAGACTTTCCGTACTGTCCAAAGATCTCTTGTTTTT
>CAVKQP010000098.1:0-7318 GCA_963658165.1 Clostridium sp. CAG:302
GTATTAATTATGGTGTTACTGGACCTGCTGGACGTGCTGCAGGTTGGCATAACGATACCCGCAAGCGTCATCCTTACGATTGCTACGACAAGGTTGACTGGCAGGAAATCACCCTCACGGGATGCGACTCTATGGATCGCTACTATGTGCATATTCAGGAATTGTATCAGAGTCTCAACATCGTCGAGGCGCTCATCGACAATATTCCTGAGGGCGAATTCTACATCAAGCAGAAACCAATCATTAAGGTACCCGAAGGCCAGTGGTATTTCGCTGTAGAGGGAGCCAGCGGTGAGTTTGGTGTCTATCTCGATTCGAAGGGCGACAAGAGTCCTTACAGAATGAAGATGCGCCCGATGGGACTTTCTCTGACAGGAGCTCTCGACAAGATGTGTAGCGGACAGAAGATTGCAGACTTGATTACGACAGGTGCTGCCATCGACTTTGTAATCCCCGACATCGACCGATAGTATTTCTAATTTATGATTCAAAAACATTAAACAAATGTTTGATTTTAGTATAGTAACAACATGGGTTGACTCGCTTCTCCGCCAGACATTGGGCTTGGGAGATTTTCTGTCAATCCTTATTGAGTGCATACTGGTAGGCGTGCTCATTTTGGTGGGCTACGCAATGCTAGCTATCGCCTTGATATTTATGGAACGCAAGGTCTGCGCATATTTCCAGTGCCGTCTTGGCCCGATGCGTGTGGGACCTTGGGGTATCTTTCAGGTCTTTGCCGACGTGTTGAAGATGCTCATCAAGGAAATCTTCACCGTAGACAAAGCCGACAAACTCCTGTATTTCATTGCGCCATTCTTGGTGATTATTGCATCTGTCGGTACGTTCTCTTTCTTGCCTTGGAACAAGGGTGCCGAAGTGCTCGATTTCAATGTGGGCGTGTTCCTTCTCTCCGCCATCTCTAGCATCGGCATTGTCGGTATCTTCATGGCTGGTTGGGGTAGTAACAACAAGTATTCCGTAGTGTCTGCTATGCGCGGCGCTGTGCAGCTCATCTCTTATGAGATGTCGCTTGCGCTCTGCTTGATAGCAGCCGTGGTGCTTACTGGTTCTATGCGGGTTTCTGAAATCGTTGATTTCCAGACAGGACCTTGGAACTGGCTCATCTTCCGTGGCCACATTCCTGCCATCATCGCATTCATTGTCTATCTCGTTGCCGGTAATGCTGAGGCCAACCGTGGCCCGTTCGACTTGGCTGAAGCTGAGAGTGAGTTGACAGCAGGTTATCACACTGAGTATAGTGGTATGGGATTCGGCTTCTATTATCTTGCTGAATACCTTAATCTCTTTGTTGTCGCAGGCATCGCAACGACCGTCTTCTTGGGCGGTTGGGCTCCAGTCAATATTGGCATTGAAGCCTTCGATGGTGTCATGAATTTCATTCCTGGCATCGTGTGGTTCCTAGGCAAGACTTTCGCTGTGGTGTGGTTGTTGATGTGGGTGCGCTGGACGTTCCCCCGTCTCCGTATCGACCAGATATTGAAACTTGAATGGAAGTATCTTATGCCGCTCTGTCTGATTAACCTTGTCTTGATGACAGTGATTGTGGCTTTGGGCTGGCACTTTTAATTGATCATGGAAATGGAAAACAATAAATCATATTTCGGAGAAATAGGTGCTGCTGTAAAGACACTCGCTGTCGGCATGAAGACCACTCTTAAGGAGTACTTCACGGCAAAGAGTACAGAGCAGTATCCTGAAAACCGCAAGACAACCTTGCACGTGTCTGCGCGTCACCGTGGTCGTTTGGTCATGAACCGTGACGAAAACGGAAACGTGAAGTGCGTGGCATGCACCTTGTGTGAAAAGGCTTGTCCCAATGACACCATCAAGATCACCTCTCAGATGGTGACCACCGAAGACGGTAAAAAGAAGCGTCAGCTTGTGGATTATCAGTACGACCTTGGTGATTGTATGTTCTGCGAGTTGTGTGTGAATGCTTGCAATTTCGATGCCATCAAGTTTACCAACGATTTCGAGAATGCTGTGTTCGACCGCAATAAGTTGGTCTTGCATCTTGACAAGGAGCAGTATGAAAGTTCATTGCCAAACATTCTCGATGGTGGTGCGCCATTGGAAATAGGTAAGTTTAATACGAAAACAAAATAAAAGGAAGTAACAGATATGGCTAATTTAGTAATGTTTTGCATCTTGGCAGTCGTTATTCTCGGCTCTGCCATCATGTGCGTGGTTACAAAGCGAATCATGCGAGCAGCCACATTCCTGCTGTTTGTACTCTTCGGAGTGGCAGGTCTTTACTTCTTGCTTGATTACACCTTCCTTGGAGCTGCCCAGATCAGCGTTTATGCTGGTGGCATCACAATGCTCTATGTGTTTGCCATTCAGTTGGTGAGCAAGCGCACGCTTCAGGGATTCGTCGAGAGAGTGAAAGGCAGTCGTGCCGCTTTTGGCGCATTGGTTTCTTTAATCGGATTCGCCACAGTGGTTGTCGTATTGCTGAAGAACAAGTTTATTGACATGTCATGCCAGTTGGCAGACAAAGAAGTGGAGATGTCTACAATAGGCAACGCTCTGCTCGGTTCTGAGAAATACCAGTATGTGCTTCCTTTCGAGTTCATCTCGGTACTTCTTTTGGCATGTATTATTGGTGGCATTGTAGTGGCACGTAAACAAGAGGAGGAAAAGTAGTATGATTCCAGTAGAATGTTATTTCGTGCTTAGTGCACTTTTGTTCTTCATCGGCGTGTTTGGCTTTGTCACACGTCGCAATCTCATCGCTATGCTCATCTCTATTGAGCTGGTATTGAACTCGGTTGATATCAATTTTGCCGCGTTCAACCGTATTCTCTATCCCGGTCAGCTTGAAGGCTTCTTCTTCACCCTGTTCTCTATCGGCGTGAGCGCTGCAGAAACAGCCGTGGCTATTGCTATCATTCTGAATGTTTACCGTCACTTCAATAGCGACCAAGTGAACAGTATTGAGAATATGAAATTATAATTCATTCCACAAAACAAAAGACAATGGATTACACTTATTCATTTTTGATACTTGTGCTGCCGTTCTTGAGTTTCTTGATACTCGGTTTGGCAGGCATGAAAATGTCTCACAAGGTTGCGGGATTGATTGGCACTACGCTTATGGGTGTGGTGTTTGCGTTGTCGGTTTACACTGCCTTCGAATATTTCGTAGGGCAGGGACGCGGCACCGATGGTTTATATCCCATTGTGACGGCATGGCATTTCACGTGGCTTGATTTCGGAAATATCTTTGGCGCACATCTTGTGTTCGACATGGGCTTCCGCATCACGCCTATTTCTGCCATGATGCTTGTGGTGATCACCACAGTCAGTTTCATGGTTCACATCTATTCTTTCGGCTACATGCATGGCGAGAAAGGTTTTCAGCGCTACTATGCTTTCCTTTCGCTCTTCACCATGAGTATGCTTGGCTTGGTTGTGGCTACCAACATCTTCCAGATGTACCTCTTTTGGGAGCTTGTGGGTGTTTGTTCTTATCTGCTCATCGGATTCTATTATCCTCAGCATGCAGCAGTGGCAGCTTCCAAGAAGGCTTTCATTGTGACCCGCTTTGCCGACCTCTTCTTCTTGATTGGTATCCTCTTCTATAGTTTCTATATCGGAACATTCGACTTCGACATTTCCCAGATGACTCCCGACCAGGTGGTTCGTCTGCAAAATGCAAGTTGGTTGCTTCCCACGGCACTGTTCTTGATGTTCATTGGTGGTGCTGGTAAGAGTGCCATGTTCCCTTTGCACATTTGGTTACCCGATGCTATGGAAGGTCCTACGCCTGTATCTGCACTTATCCACGCAGCTACGATGGTCGTTGCCGGTGTCTATCAGGTGGCTTGTCTGTTCCCCATTTGGATACAGTATGCTCCTAACACCTTGCACTATGTGGCTTATGTGGCAGCGTTCACCGCTTTCTATGCAGCAGCCGTGGCATGTTGCCAGAGCGACATCAAGCGTGTCTTGGCATTCTCTACCATTTCTCAGATAGGCTTCATGCTTGTGGCACTCGGCGTATGTATGCCTGAAGCTAATGAGGCTATGACTGTGGTTGCCAACACCACAGCAGAATATGCTGACGGCAACGGCTTGGGTTATATGGCAGGTATGTTCCATCTGTTCACCCATGCCATGTTCAAGGCTTGCTTGTTCTTGGGTGCTGGTTGCATTATCCATGCTGTACACTCCAATGAGAAGATGTATATGGGTGGTCTGCGCAAGTATATGCCTATCACCCACTGGACTTTCTTGATTAGCTGTCTTGCCATCTCAGGTATTCCATTCTTCTCAGGTTTCTGTTCCAAGGATGAAATTCTCGTGGCTTGCTACAACTTCTCACCAGTGATGGGTATCATCATGAGTGGCATTGCAACGATGACAGCCTTCTACATGTTCCGTCTATACTATGTGATCTTCTGGGGCAAGAGTTATTATGAGACCAATAAGGCGAATGGAGCCCATGAACCACATGAGGCTCCAGCAGTGATGACTTTCCCATTGATTTTCTTGAGCATCATCACGGTGGTGGTCGGTGTGCTTGGCACGCTCCACATCTTCGAGTTCGGCAGCTTGGTTTCTGCCAATGGTCTTGCCTTTGGTACCCATACCAATTGGACAGTTGCTGGCACGAGCACAGTGCTTGCTATTCTCGGCATTGGTCTTGCCACCTATATGTATAAAGGTGAGGAAACGCCCGTGGCAGATTATCTTGCCAAGAAGTTTCCCCGTCTGCATCAGGCAGCCTATCGTCGTTTCTATCTCGATGAAGTTTGGATGTTCATCACTCACAAGATCATCTTCCGTTGCATCTCTACACCTATCGCATGGTTCGACCGTCACGTGGTAGACGGCACGTTCAACTTTATGGCTTGGGGTGCCAACGAGGCAGGAGAGTCTCTTCGTCCTTGGCAGAGCGGCGATGTTCGTCAGTATGCCGTATGGTTCCTCACTGGAACAGTGGCTCTCACGCTCATCCTGCTTTGCGCATTGTAAACTTAGAATAGAATAACAGAAATGAGTATATTAACATTATTCGTAGTAATTCCCGTCCTGATGTTGCTGGGTCTATGGGCTACACGCAATCTTAATCAGGTACGCGGCGTGATGGTGGCAGGTTCATCGTGTCTTCTTGCCTTGTCCATCTGGTTGACGATTACTTTCATCCAGATGCGTTCTGCTGGCAACACCGACACGATGCTCTTCCAGTATAGCGTAGAATGGTTCCGTCCACTCCACATTGCTTATTCGGTGGGTGTAGACGGCATCTCTGTGGTGATGTTGCTTCTTTCGAGCATCATTGTCTTTACAGGAACCTTTGCTTCTTGGCAGTTGAAGCCGATGACTAAGGAATATTTCCTTTGGTTCACCTTGCTTTCCACTGGTGTTTACGGCTTCTTCATCTCCATAGACATGTTCACCATGTTCATGTTCTACGAGGTGGCGCTGATTCCTATGTACCTATTGATTGGTGTGTGGGGTAGTGGTCAGAAAGAGTATGCAGCCATGAAGTTGACCCTCATGTTGATGGGTGGTTCTGCTTTGCTTATTCTTGGCTTGCTCGGCATCTACTTCTTCAATGGTGCATCTACGATGAACATCCTTGAGATTGCCCAGCACCATGCCATCCCTGTGGCAGTGCAAAAGGTATTCTTCCCGTTCATCTTCATCGGCTTTGGTGTGTTGGGCGCTTTGTTCCCCTTCCACACTTGGTCACCCGATGGTCATGCTTCGGCTCCTACAGCCGTGTCCATGCTCCATGCTGGTGTGTTGATGAAGTTGGGTGGTTACGGATGTTTCCGCATCGCTATGTTCTTGTTGCCTGATGCCGCACGTGAGTTGGCTTGGATATTCCTTATCCTCACCACCATCTCTGTGGTTTATGGTGCATTCTCAGCTTGTGTACAGACCGACTTGAAGTATATCAATGCTTACTCTTCCGTGTCTCACTGTGGTATGGTGCTCTTTGCCCTGTTGATGATGACCAAGACCGCTTGCACGGGAGCAGTGCTCCAGATGCTCTCACACGGTTTGATGACGGCACTCTTCTTCGCCTTGATCGGTATGATTTATGGTCGTACCCACACCCGTGACGTGCGTCAGTTGGGCGGTTTGATGAAGATTATGCCATTCCTCTCTGTAGGTTATGTCATTGCAGGTCTTGCCAACCTCGGTTTGCCAGGCTTCTCTGGTTTCGTGGCTGAGATGACCATCTTCGTAGGTTCGTTCTCCAACAACGACCTCTTCCATCGCTCTTGCACCATCATCGCTTGTACAGCAATCGTTATCACGGCAGTCTACATCCTCCGTGTAGTGGGCAAGATCCTCTATCAGAAGGTTGCCAATCCTCACTTCGAGGAACTCACCGACGCTACTTGGGATGAGCGTGTTGCTGTGTGCTGCCTCATCTTCTGTGTGGCAGGTCTCGGTATGGCTCCACTTTGGGTGAGCAATGTCATCACCGATGCGGTGGGTCCTATTCTCAGTGTAATTAATCCGTACTAAATATAGAATATAATGGATTACAGTCAATTCTTACAAATGATACCCGAGGCTACCCTCATGGCTATCCTCATCGTATTGTTCATTGCCGACTTCGCTTCTACCAAGCAGAGTGCACGCCGTTGGTTCAATCCTTTGGCATGCGTGCTGATGTTGGTTCAAACCTGTGTGTGCTTGATACCACAGGCAGAGGTGAGCGTCTTTGGTGGAATGTATGCCACTACAAGTGCTGTCGATGTGATGAAAGCCATCCTCGCCGGTGGTACCTTTATCGTGTTTATCCAAAGCCGTCAGTGGCTTAGTCGTCCAGACATGCATTGCAAGGAAGGCGAATTCTATATGCTCATTGTTTCTACACTTTTGGGTATGTATATGATGATGAGTGCTGGTCACTTCTTGTTGTTCTTCCTCGGTCTTGAGATGGCATCAATTCCATTGGCTTGCACTGTGGCATTCGACAAATATCGCAACGATTCAGCCGAAGCTGCAGCCAAGTTTATCCTTACCGCAGTGTTCTCCAGTGGCGTGATGCTCTATGGCATTTCGTTCATCTATGGTGATTGCGGCACACTCTATTTCGATGATGTGGCTGCCAAGATTTCGGCAACACCTCTCAGCATCATGGGCTTGGTGTTCTTCTTCAGTGGTCTTGGCTTCAAGGTCAGCCTCGTGCCGTTCCACTTCTGGACAGCCGACACTTATCAGGGTGCTCCGACTACGGTGACTGGCTATTTGAGCGTCATCTCTAAGGGTGCTGCAGCGTTCACGCTGATGGCCATCTTGATGCATGTATTCGCTCCGTTGGTAG
>CAVKQP010000099.1:0-7239 GCA_963658165.1 Clostridium sp. CAG:302
GGTAAAGGTTCTATGCACCTGCGCCACGTGAAATACCAACCCAATGGTGGTCCTGATGGTGGCGACGGTGGTAAGGGCGGCAGCATCTATCTCCGTGGCAACCATAACTATTGGACGTTGTTGCACCTAAAGTTTCAACGCCATGTCTTTGCAGAGCATGGAGGCAACGGCGGGCGCGACAAATGTCACGGCACTGACGGAAAAGACGTGTATATCGATGTGCCTTGCGGTACGGTTGTCTACAATGCGGAAACGGGTAAATACGTGTGCGACGTGACTTACGATGGCCAAGAGGTGCTGCTACTCAAGGGCGGACGTGGCGGATTGGGCAATTTCCAGTTCCGCACGGCTACCAATCAGGCTCCGCGCTATGCCCAACCAGGCGAGCCTATGCAGGAGATGACCATCATCATGGAGCTCAAACTGCTTGCCGATGTGGGTCTTGTAGGGTTCCCTAATGCCGGAAAGAGTACACTGCTCTCTTCACTTTCAAGTGCACGACCAAAGATTGCCAACTATCCTTTCACCACTCTTGAACCATCGTTGGGCATCGTGGGCTACCACGACAACAAGTCGTTTGTCATGGCAGACATCCCTGGTATCATCGAGGGTGCGAGCGAAGGCAAAGGTTTGGGACTGCGTTTTCTCCGCCACATTGAGCGCAACTCGCTATTGCTATTCATGGTTCCAGGCGACACAGATGATATCAAAAAGGAATATGAAGTGTTGCTCAACGAATTGCGCAACTTCAACCCAGAGATGCTTGACAAGCACCGCGTGCTTGCCATCACCAAGTGCGACCTGCTCGACGAGGAGCTCATCGAGATGCTCAAGGAAACATTGCCCGAAGACTTGCCTGTGGTATTCATCTCGTCGGTGACGGGTTACGGACTCAACGAGCTGAAAGACTTGTTGTGGAAAGAACTCAATAGCGAGAGCAACAAGTTGCAGGACATCACCGCAGAAGACACCCTCGTTCACCGCGACAAGGACATGTCGAAGTTTCAATCCGAACTGCAAGAGGAAGGTGAATACGAAGAAATCGAATATTTGGACGACGATGCGATTGAAGATTTGGACGATTTCGAATATGAAGATGAGGAGGACACCAAATAATGGTTTGCGTTCCCAAACTTTTGAAATACTCCGTGGCGAGCGGAGTGACTGCTTTCAGTACTACGCGGCATGGAGGATGCAGTGAGGGACTACATGGGGCGTTCAATATCAACGAATATTGTAATGACCAACCCAACCATATCCAGGAAAACCGCCGAGCACTTGCTGCAGTGCTCGGCATTGCCGAACCAAACATCATCATGCCCCACCAAACCCACGGCACTGAGATACGCCACATCGGCAAAGAGTTTCTTCAGTTGCCCAAAGAGGTGCAGAAAATGGTGCTCGAAGGTGTAGATGCCATCATGACCGACCAAAGAGGTGTGTGCATAGGCGTGTCGACAGCCGACTGCATTCCCCTGTTGTTATTCGACGAAGAGCATCATGCCACATGTGCCATACACGCCGGATGGCGCGGCACAGTAGCGCGCATCACAAGCAAAGCTATTGTAGGCATGACGCTACACTTCCATTCAGACCCCAAGAAACTAAAAGCTGTTATCGGTCCGGGTATCTCTCTTGAGAGTTTTGAAGTAGGTCAAGAAGTCTACGACCAATTTGCCGAAGCGGCTTTCCCTATGGACACCATCGCCCGCTTCTATCAGAAATGGCACATCGACTTGCCGCTTTGCAACAAGATAGCCCTGTTGGAAGCTGGCATACCCGAAGAAAACATCCACATGGCAGACATTTGTACGATGAAACACCATGAGGATTTCTTCTCGGCAAGAGCTTTGGGTGTGGACTCTGGAAGAATTTTCACAGGTATCATGCTTAATCCTTAAACCATCATGAACATCAGAAAAAACATCAAATCGCTATTGCTTTTGGTCGCCTTGTTGCCTGCAGGACTTGTTTCAGCAGACGATTTCACCCAAGCAGAACAACAGCAGATTAGCATTACCACGCCTGGACTGTTCACCCATTCCAATGCTTTCACAGTAGATTTCACCGCCTTAGGGAAGTCGGAATATTCTTTCCCATTACCTGTAGGCAAGGCAAAACTCATCAACGATGGCGAGATGGAGATATCTACTCGCAAAGGTGATGCCGTAAAAGCAATGTTTGGAGGTCAGGTAAGACTCTCGCGCCATACTACCAACTACGGGAACGTCATTGTGGTGCGTCATGACAATGGGTTGGAAACCGTCTATTGTCACAACGCACAAAACCTCGTAAAGGTGGGACAAAGCGTGAAAGCCGGACAGACCATAGCCATTGTAGGTGGCAAAAACGGCAAGATATTCTGCACCGTAGCCATCATGGTCAATGGTGGACGCATCAATCCAGAAACGCTCATCGACATCAACTCGCACAAGCTACGCCACACTACGATCATGTGTCGCAACAAGGGAAGCTATGTAGAAGTGACTACCGTCGGTGGAAAATCGGACAACGCCAAGTCGAAAACCGACGAGAAAGACCTCAACAAGAACCCGTTTGAGAAGAGTAATGAGTATAAAATGAACCTCGCTCACTTCAAGCCAGAGGAATGGAGCTACCCGCTTCCGGGCAGTAAGGTTATCAGTCCGTATGGTGGCAAGCGCAGACATTCGGGCGTAGACATCAAGACAGTACCTAACGACAAGATTCTAGCAGCATTCGATGGCAAAGTTACCATGTCTCGACCATATGCTGGCTATGGAAATTGTATAGTGATTAAACATGCCAATGGACTGGAAACATTGTATAGTCACCAGTCAAAAAACCTTGTCAAGGTGGGTGAGACCGTGAAAGCCGGTCAAGTGATTGGCCTCACAGGGCGCACTGGACGTGCCACTACAGAGCATCTCCATTTCGAAGTGAAGTTTATGGGCAAACATTTCAACCCTGCCATCATCTTCGATCATCTGAATCGTTCCCTACGACAAGATATGGTAGTGTTCACCAAAAGCGGAAACTCCGTCAACATTAAAAGTCAGAAGAACTATTACGCACAAGGCAAGAAATAGACAAAACGCCACTCTTGACGTAGTTACAAAGCTGTTTATGAAATTAAAATCTTAAAAATCCCGATAACATCTCCTTTCTGACATTTTGTCAGAAACGTTACAATCTTATTTAGAAATATGTAACTAAAAGTAGTAAGGCAATAGTTAATAGCCTTACACTTATGTAAAAATATTATGGTATATCTTAGAAAGCTTTTTCTTTTTACGCTCATAATTATTGTAGCCGCATCATGTTCGTCGTCAGATGCATTAATAGATAATTCGGATGATGGGAATTCTGGTAATAAGAATACACATACCGTTCAGCTCACCGCATCTGTTGGCTCAAATTTGCGTACTGGTATAGTAAATAATGGTAACGGCACCGTCTCATTCTATTGGCACAAAAGTGAGTCGATAGGTGTTCAGACCAAGGATTCACAAGGCAATTATAAATTCACCAAGTTTACCACTACCGATCCTACGGGCTCAACTACTGCCACTTTTACTGGTGAGGTGCCTGATGGTTATGAAGTGCAGAATTATGCCATTTACCCCTATATGCCCATTCCTATTTACGATCAGGTGACCAATGAATTTACCGGTGAGAAGTCGGCCCAAATATGGTTGCCCGAGCAATATGATGTTGTAGCGGTTGATAGCGTGCTCTTCCCAATAACTAAAGAGGAAACCACTGTCTACTCAACTCACAGCACAAATATGTGTATGGTGGGTACCATAACAGATGGAACCATCGCGTTCAGACATTTGGCAGGTATGGCCGTAATACGTGTTGATCAGATGCCAATCAATGGCGGTTCTATAGAATTTAGCGCTGACCAGAAACTTAATGGTACATTCACAGTAAGCGATCTGTCAGATCTAGATGCACAAATAAAAACAGAAGATAGTCAAGGGGGAAATGGGTTTGTTGCGTTCAGTTTTGGCTCTTGTGAAAAAGGTAAACAAGGCGTATTCTTTTTGCCTTTATCTACGGGAACATATACTAATTGCGTAGTCTCTATAAGTGGTAATACACGGAATGTTATACCATTAGAAACGTTTACAGTTGGGCGTGGCCAAATTCATTCCATTTCTATCACTACCAACCCAAAAGGACAACTGCGTCAAATACGCTCATTGGGCAATAATGAGTATATGGTTAACGGGCAAAGATTCTTGGACTTGGGATTGGAAAGCGGCTTACTTTGGGCAGAGTCAAATATAGGCTCCTCTAAGCCCAAGAAAAGGGGAAACTACTATGCATGGGGCGAAACAGAGACGAAGGATTCTTATACAAATGATAATGCCAAATGGAGACAGGATGAATACACTGCTGGAACAACCCTGACGGCCGAGGATGATGTGGCTAGCGTAATGTATGGGACGGCGGTTCATATACCTACACAGGCTGAGTTCACAGAACTGAGCGAGTTGTCACGCATATATAATAATGAATATGACGAGGCTGAACGTACTCGTATTTCCTTTTTTCAGATCACCAGTAATCTTGATAATTCGCAATATCTTTATTTGCCGTTGGCTGGTGTGATGGACGGAACAAGCTTGTGCGAACAAAACGAAGAAGCTCATTTTTGGACGAGCGAACCTTCTAACACGCTTACTAACGAATATCGCACTGCCTATTATCTACTCGGTATGCCAGAAAGAACTACTTCATGGTCAAGAGGAACGTTTCAATTAAATCCTACGCCATTGTATAGAGGACTTAACATTCGTGCTGTCACTTATAAATAGGTCACTGAAGCCCACTGCACAAAATGCCTTGAAAAATATGCTAACACTATGTTTTAGCAACCTTAAGAGGCAGACTTAGCAATCGTTAGAGGCAGTTTTAGCACAAGGCACAAATAAGTTCATTCACAAAAGGGGGATACAGCACTTGATGGTCTGTATCCCCCTTTCATTATCTAAGTACGTTATTTATTTGCCTTTATGACGGTTGGCACGTTGCTCGCGATATTTCGCCTTTTGGCGAGCCGAGCCGCTGCCATGCGCACCGGTGATATATTTTTTCTTTTTGGCCTTGGTTTTCACCTTGTCAGTCTGAGGTCCTCCCTTGGGTGCGCCACGGAAGACGATGCCTCCCTCTATGATATCATCTATATCTGCCATAAACGTTACACCTTATTATATATTAATGATGGAACAAACGCACACCTGTAAATGCCATCGTGATGCCGTATTTATCACACGTTTCAATCACGTTATCATCGCGAACAGAACCTCCAGCCTGTGCGATATACTCCACACCACTCTTGTGAGCGCGCTCGATGTTGTCGCCAAATGGGAAGAAAGCATCGCTGCCTAGAGCCACTTTCGTGTTGCGGGCAATCCATTCCTTCTTCTCCTCTATGGTGAGCACCTCAGGTTTCTCGGTGAAGAACTGCTGCCATGTACCCTCGCGAAGCACATCATCATGGTCTTCTGATATATACACATCAATGGTATTATCGCGGTCGGCACGACGAATGCCTGGAACGAAGGGCAGATTCATCACCTTCGGATGCTGACGCAACCACCAAATGTCGGCCTTGTTGCCAGCCAAGCGCGTGCAGTGAATGCGGCTCTGCTGACCGGCACCGATGCCGATAGCTTGTCCGTCTTTCACGTAGCACACGGAATTACTTTGTGTATACTTCAGCGTAATGAGACTGATGATGAGGTCGCGAATGGCCTCAGGAGTAAAGTTTTTGCTCTGTGTCGGGATGTTTTCAAACAACTTAGGATCGTCGAGTTTCACTTCGTTGCGCCCTTGTTCGAAGGTCACGCCAAACACTTGCTTGTGCTCAACGGGAGCCGGCACGTAATTAGGATCTATCTTGATCACATTGTATGTGCCCTTGCGCTTTGCTTTCAAAATCTCGATAGCCTCTGGAGTAAAGTCGGGAGCAATCACACCATCGCTCACCTCACGCTTGATCAGCGTAGCAGTAGCCTCATCACAAGTGTCACTCAGCGCCACAAAGTCGCCATAAGAACTCATGCGGTCGGCACCTCGGGCACGTGCATAGGCGCAAGCCAAAGGTGACAATTCCACCTTCACATCATCGACAAAGTATATCTTCTTCAGCGTGTCGCTCAAGGGCAAACCCACAGCAGCACCGGCTGGAGAAACGTGTTTGAAGCTGGCGGCAGCCGGCAGTCCGGTAGCGGCTTTCAGTTCCTTGACAAGTTGCCAGGAATTAAGCGCATCAAGAAAGTTGATATAGCCGGGACGGCCGTTCAATACTTCGATGGGAAGTTCGCCCTCTTCCATATAGATACGAGAAGGTTTCTGGTTCGGATTGCATCCGTACTTTAATGCTAATTCTTTCATAACAGTTCTGAAGTGATTATTCTGTTGTTTATTTTCTATAATTCAAACTTATAGCCCACAGTAAAGGTAAAGTAACGATTGTGGGCGTAATCGTCGAAACTCTTTTTAAAAGTCTTCAAGAGTCCATAGTTATAACGGGCGTCAATCACCACGTTCATATATTCATAGGAGATGCCAACCGGTATGGAAAGGTCCACACGATTGGTCTGCGGCTTGATGGTTCCGTTTGTCGGCGTGCCATAGGTGTAGACCGTTTTGCCGCCCTCGCCCACTGTCTCAGTAACAGAAGCTATGCGGTAGGTCCATTTGGAGCTCACCAAGAATCCCACTTGCACGCCAGCCTTGATGGCTAAACCGCTTGTCAAATATCCGTTAAGCATCACCGGCACATTGATATATTCCAAATTAATGCGGTTTTTGTCCATACCCCATTTAGAGACAGCCCCCTGTTCATCCTTCAAGTCTTCGGTATAGTCGGGATAACGACAACCGAGTTGTTGATAGAAAGCACCTATGGAGAGAGACATTTCTTCCGTTACACGATATTCCAACTCACCGCCTACAGTCAGACCAGCCTTGTATTTGGAATCAATTTCTTTTGTCTTTTCGCCCGACAAATAAAGGCGATCCAATTTACTTAGATTAGAAATAGAAGTACCAACTCGAGGATAAAAGAAAAGTTTGCCCGCCTCGCTCTGTGCCCAACTCGCAAGAGCAGGCATCAGCAGGGCAACCATAAACAATAATTTCTTCATACGTAAACGTATTTGTGTTCTACGTTTGCAAAGTTACACTATTTATCCCACAAACGGCCTTTATGAATGTTAAAAATCGGTAGTGCACGAAAAAAGT
>CAVKQP010000100.1:0-7221 GCA_963658165.1 Clostridium sp. CAG:302
AAGAAAGACTCTCCATATAGCGGCGCTGTCCCTCGGCATAGAGCGTGTCGAAGGCCAATGACGATTTTCCTGAGCCGCTCACACCGGCGATGGCAATAAACTTACCACGGGGAATGTTGAGGCTGACGTTCTTTAGGTTGTTGACTCGTGCCCCCTTAATTTCTATCGTTCCGTCCATGCTATGCGGGGCTTATCTTAGATCGATGACTTCTGCGGTGGGGAAATCCTTGGAGTTGAAGGAGAAGGTGGCGTCGCTCTGCTTGCAGGCTTTGAAGTTGGAGATGTTGATGGTGGTCCAGGTGTTTCCCTGACGCATCTTCACCTGTTGAGGCTGATAGTTTTTACCCACGGTGATATACATCTCTTGTATGGTGCGCTGCTTGTTTTGTGCGGTGAGGTGCACGTTATAAACTCCGTCTTTCTGGGTCATGCCGAGCGTGTAGCCGCTCTGGTAGATGTGGATGAAGGTATAGGGGTTCATGCGCATCTGTTGTGCTTGTGTGGGGGTGTTCACGTTCACCTCATTGGTTTTCTTCATGTAAGTCCACTGTGTCTTGCCGTTGAACCATATCATTGCATCGGCGGTGCGGGCATGAAACTTGTTTCCCTTGATGGCGATGGTGCCCGAGGCGTTGCCATATTTGCCGCCCGACATGTTGAAATTGGCTTGTGCACCGCCTTTGCTGGAAACGACGGCTGCCGTCTTGTCGAGTATCTTCTTGGCTTGAGCCGCATTTTGTGCACTTGCTCCAAGTGTGAGCAGTGCTATCAGTGTTGCTAAAAACAATCTTTTCATAGTTTTCGGTTTTAATGCTTGTTGATTTGTTATCGTTTTTGTGCCGCTTTGTTTACAACTGTGCCAACAAAGTGTTGAGGCTGTTCTCGTCGGTGATGAGCACCTCGCGCGGTTTTCCGCCTTGTGCCGAACCTACGATGCCTGCCTTCTCGAGCTGGTCCATCAGTCGACCGGCACGGTTGTAGCCGATGGAGTAGCGGCGCTGTATCATACTGGTTGAACCCTGTTGTGAGGAGACCACAAGACGGGCGGCTTCGCCGAACAATGGGTCGAGGCTATGGGAGTCTAATGCGCCCACGCTGCCTCCGTCTGCCGCCTCATCGTCTTTCGGTTCAGGCAACCATAGTGGTTCCACAGGTCCGGGTTGAGCGGAGATATATTCGTTGATGCGTTCCACTTCGGGGGTATCGACGAAGGCACACTGTACGCGCACCGGTTCGTTGCCACAGAGGTAGAGCATATCACCACGTCCGATGAGTTGGTTGGCTCCCGGTCGGTCTAAGATTGTGCGTGAGTCAATCATGGCGCTCACCTTGAAGGCAATGCGGCCAGGGAAGTTGGCTTTGATGTTTCCCGTGATGATGCTGGTGGTCGGTCGTTGGGTGGCGATGACCATGTGGATGCCCACGGCACGTGCCAACTGAGCGATGCGGGCAATAGGCATTTCCACCTCTTTGCCAGCTGTCATGATGAGGTCGCCAAACTCATCGATGATGACTACGATATAGGGCATGTACTCGTGACCCTTAGTGAGGTCGAGTTTATGCTCCACAAATTTCTTGTTATACTCCTTAATGTTTCTCGCACCTGCAATCTTGAGCATGTCGTAGCGGTGGTCCATGAGGGTACAGAGACTCTTGAGTGTGCGCACCACCTTGGTTACATCGGTGATGATGGCTTCGTCGCTGTCGTCTGCCACCTTTGCCATGAAGTGATCGGTGATGGAGGCATAAACACTAAACTCCACTTTCTTAGGGTCGATGAGCACGAACTTTAGCTCGTTGGGGTGCTTCTTGTAGAGCAACGATGTGATGATGGCGTTCAGTCCTACCGACTTACCCTGTCCAGTGGCACCAGCCACGAGCAGGTGGGGAATCTTTGCCAGGTCTGCCATAAACACCTCGTTGGTGATGGTCTTGCCCAGCGCAATGGGCAGTTCCATGGTAGACTCTTGGAATTTCCTCGAGTTGAGAATACTCTCCATCGACACGATGTTAGGTTTGGCATTAGGTACTTCAATACCGATGGTACCTTTGCCAGGAATGGGGGCGATGATACGGATGCCAAGGGCAGAGAGGCTCAAGGCGATATCGTCCTCCAGATTGCGTATCTTCGAAATTCTCACTCCTTCTGCTGGGGTGATTTCATAGAGCGTGATGGTTGGTCCCACGGTTGCGCGAATCGACTTAATTTCTACACCGAAGTTGCGTAGTACTTCGATGATGCGGTTCTTGTTGGCCGTCTGTTCCGCCTCGTCTATGTAGGGCTTGCCGTCGTTGTCATATTTCTTGAGCAATGCGAGCGTAGGATACTTGTAGCTGGTGAATGGCTCTTTGGGGTTGATGGGCGTTGAGAGGATGTCTTCTATTGCCAAAGTGTTTCCCTTGGCGTGCTCTTCCTCTTTCGCCACTTCCACCTCCATGCCGATGTCTTCTGCACGTGTCACCTTGGCCGAGGTTTGTGTTGGTTCCTCAGTTTCCTGTGGCACCGTCTCATTCTGGTAGGCGGGGTCGTTTATCACAGCATCACCATTGTCAGGGAAATCCACCGTTTGCGAGGCTGGATCGTCAAATACCTCTGGGTCGGGCTCGGTTTCTACGGTTGAGGTGTAGTCTGGCTCCGTCGTTTCCGTTCCCTTGGTGTGGTTAGTGATGATAAATGGTATCTTTTTCGGAATGAGTTTCGAGGGGTTGAAGATGCTGCGTATCACAGTGATGGTTTCTGCACTCAGATAGGTAAGGAACGAGATAGCCACCGCCAATAGGATGGCAATCAGTCCGGGCGAGCCAATCATGTTCTCCATGTAGCGGCATACAGCCATGCCATGACCACCTCCGGGGTTGAACACCGAGTCGGTCATCATGGGAGTGACAAACTTGGCGAATGTCACCGAGCACCACACCATCACGAGCATCGTGCTCATGAACCACTTCAGCAAGTTCACCTTGTAGGCATTCATCAGTTGAAGCGAAGCCAGTAGCATGAATATGGGTATCAAGAACGCAGGTATGCCGAAGCAACGGGCAATGAAGAAGTAGGAGAGCAATGCGCCCACCGAACCACAAGTGTTTTGGAATGCACGTGCGGCATTCTCCACTTCGCCTGGCCTCAACTGCAACACCAAACTCTGGTCTTCCGCTGCGGTGGAAAAGTAAGATATGAATGCGATGATTATATAGATTGCGAAGAGCAATAGAACTAGGCCGAGGATGAAGTTTACCTTCTCGTTGTTAAACATGTTTTTGAATCCCACTGCCTCATTGAACGATGTCGCTTTTCGCTCAGTTTTTTTTCTTGCCATTATTTACGGGTCTCTTGTTGTTTCATGCAAAAGTAATTGAAAAATGTCAGAACGCGCCATTTTTTCCTACTTTTTTTCTAATTTTGCACGCCGTAAGAATTTATTAATGAAAAAAGTACTGTACAGCAAGTTTGACAAGAAACGCATACCTACTCTTCCACGGGTGCTTTTCCAAGGCCGTATCGTGGTCATATTGAGCCCAGGCGAGACGAGGAGGGCGGTCGACTATCTGCTTTCTAGCCCCATTCTTGGCATTGACACGGAGACCCGTCCCGTGTTTACGAAGGGTCGCCAACACAAGGTGGCGTTGCTGCAAGTGTCAAACAAAGACACTTGTTTCTTGTTTCGGCTCAACCACACAGGCATGACTCCAGACATTTTGCGTCTGCTCGAAGATACCACGGTGCCCAAGGTGGGGCTTTCGCTCCACGACGACATGAATTCGCTCCACAAGCGTGCCGAGTTTACGCCTGGCTATTTCATCGACCTGCAAGACCTCGTCGGACAGTTCGGAATCAAAGACCTCAGCTTGCAGAAACTCTATGCCAACATCTTCGGGCAAAAGATCAGCAAGCGACAACAGTTGAGCAACTGGGAGGCTGACGTTCTCACCGAAGCCCAGAAAGGTTATGCTGCCACTGACGCCTGGACATGCATCAATCTCTATGAGGAACTGAAACGCCTCAAGCAGACGGGCGATTACGAACTTGAAGTGGTGCCTGAACCACAACCAGCGACTCCTATCGCATCTAGCAAGGCAGAATGACCCCTAACGACAAATTAGAAAATAAACAAGATACATACATGAACATATACTTGAAGAAAGGCAAGGAGGAAAGTCTCAAACGCTTTCATCCCTGGATATTCTCGGGCGCCATCGCTCGCATGGACGAAGGCATTGAAGAGGGCGACATTGTGCGCGTGATTGATAATCACGGCGACTTTATTGCTGTGGGACACTATCAGATAGGTTCCATTGCCGTGCGTGTGCTCTCGTTCAGCGACATCGCCATCGACGATGACTTCTGGCGCAGTCGTCTGCAGTCGGCACTCGATATGCGCGTGAGCATCGGCATAGCTGACAGCGACACCAACAACACCTATCGTCTTGTCCATGGTGAGGGTGACAACCTGCCCGGACTGGTCATCGACTGCTATGGCGAGACGGCGGTGATGCAGGCACACAGTGTGGGCATGCACATGTGTCGGGAAACTATCGCACGTCAACTCATTGCCGTGATGGGAAACCGCATCAAGCATGTTTTTTATAAGAGCGAAACTACACTTCCCTATAAAGCAGATCTCGGTCAGGAAAATGGCTTCATCTATGGCGGAAGTGAGGATAACACAGCTGTGGAAAACGGACTGCGCTTCCATGTAGATTGGCTCAAGGGACAAAAGACAGGTTTCTTTGTCGACCAACGCGAGAACCGTTCGCTCCTCGAACGTTATGCCAAGGACAAAAGCGTTCTCAACATGTTTTGCTATACGGGTGGTTTCTCTTTCTATGCTATGCGTGGCGGAGCCAAACTTGTGCATAGCGTAGACTCAAGTGCCAAAGCCATCGAACTGACCAAACAGAATGTGGAACTCAATTTCCCTGGTGATGATCGTCATCAGGCTTATTGTGAAGATGCGTTCAAGTTCCTTGATGCTGCCGACGGTCGCTACGACCTCATCATCCTTGATCCACCTGCTTTCGCCAAGCATCGCGCTGCACTTCATAATGCGCTAAAGGGTTATACACGTTTGAATGTGAAGGCGTTTGAACGCATCAAGAAGGGGGGCATCCTCTTCACGTTCAGTTGTTCGCAGGTGGTGACCAAGGATAATTTCCGCAATGCTGTCTTCACCGCAGCTGCTCAGTCGGGACGCAAGGTGCGCATCTTGCACCAATTGCATCAACCTGCCGACCATCCCATCAATATCTACCATCCCGAGGGCGAATATCTCAAGGGGTTGGTGCTGTATGTAGAATAGTTTCAGAACCATCTAGATGGAACCACACAAGTTTGTTTCCACAGTGAACGATTTTATCCGCTCCCACAAGTTGCTTGTCGGGGGCGGACGCTATTTGGTGGCGTTGTCTGGTGGTGCAGACAGTGTGGCACTTCTATTATTGCTCCACCGGTTGCACTATCAAGTGGAGGCAGTGCATTGCAATTTCCATCTGCGTGGTGAGGAATCCAATCGCGATGAGCAGTTCTGCCGTCAACTCTGCGACACGCACCACATTCCGTTCCATCTCATTCATTTCGACACTCAAACCTATGCCGAACTTCACAAGGTGAGCATCGAGATGGCAGCGCGTGAACTACGCTATCGCTATTTTGAACAATTACGTCAAGACATCGGGGCGGATGACATCTGTGTGGCACATCACCGCGATGATCAAGTGGAGACGGTGCTCATCAATTTGGTGCGGGGCACAGGACTCCATGGACTGACAGGCATGGCTCCTCGGCGCGACCACATCGTGCGCCCACTATTGTGCGTGGGGCGTGCCGACATCGAAGACTATCTCCAAGCCATAGGACAATCTTATGTCACCGACAGTACCAATCTCGTCGATGATGTGACACGCAATAAGTTTCGTCTCGACATCATTCCCCATCTTCGTGCCATCAACCCTGCTGTCACAGATAGTATAGCCCATACCGCCTTGCGCTTGGCTGAGGCGGAAAAGGTGTTCGACCATGCGCTCCGTGAAGGCGCAGATCGTGTTTCGTCTGTGTCGGGCACAACTATCCGTATTGATATTCGTCGGTTGCAAGCAGAACCGTCACCCGAATACTTGCTTTTCTTCCTCTTGCAATCCCTCGACTTTTCTTCCTCGCAAGTCGAACAAATATATGCACACCTTGCATCGCCTACAGGTCGTGAGTGGCGTTCATCCACCCATCAGTTGGTTCTTGATCGCGGTTCAGTGTTGGTAGAACCCATTACAGAGTTTCCCCGTCCCGTTCGCATGCCTGAAGAAGGTGTCTATGTGGTGTCTGATGGCGAAAGAATGAGACTGCAACGTGTGGTGTGTGATGATGATTTTCATGTGGTGAAAGATCGCAGTGTGGCATGCTTAGACGCCAATCTGATTGCTTTCCCACTCACATTGCGCCCTGTGGAGAAGGGCGATCGTTTCGTGCCCTTTGGTATGAAAGGCTCAAAATTGGTGAGCGATTATCTCACCGACCACAAGTTCTCTCTCTTTGCCAAGCGTCGTCAACGCGTGCTTACAGATGCTCGTGGTCAGATTCTTTGGCTAGTAGGCGAACGTCCCGATGCCCGTTGTTGCATCACATCTACTACAACGCAATGTTTGATGGTTTCATTGGAATCTACTCTTTAGGTGTTTTGATAGTAGTTGTAAATCGTAAGCATTCAAATATGCGATGTACACAAGATTTTAAGCGTAAAATTAGTAATTATTTACACGTTTTGATTACAATCGCAAAATGATTTTCTAGAATTGAGGCTAAAACGCAAAAATGTGGCGAAAGTAGACAGAAACATGATGTGAAGTGCGATAAATGTGCTGTAAAAAGTAGAGTGAATATTTGTTAAATTAGCCCGATTTTACGTTTTTTAATCGCGTTTTCTGTAAAAACCTCCATCATTAGCTCCTTCAAAACGATGAAAAAGGGTTGTTTTTCACCCCTTGTCACGCTCTGTAACGCTTCAAATAACAGAATGTTAACGAGTTTAACAAATGTGGTATTCGGATTAATGCGCACATACACAACGACATAAGTCGTTTTTTGAAGTGTATAGAAATGTTAAAGCGTCCTAATGTGTGCGTGACAAGCGTGACAGTGAAACACCTCGTTTGAAAAGTTAAATATTTTAATATAATATATCACTACTGTCCAAAGAAAATTTCATAGACATGATTTAAATTGATTGTTTA